>NZ_JBHXLL010000040.1:0-85275 GCF_042721415.1 Kitasatospora sp. NPDC058444
GCGGCGTGGCCGGCGTCGTTTTTCTAAACCCCCCCGCCCCCCCCCCCGCGCCGGGGGGGCCCGGGCAACGGGGGGGGGGGCGCCCCCCGGGGGGGGCCCCCCCCACAGCGCCGTTCTGCGGTGTCACCCGCGGCTCTCGCACGCGGGTGTCATGCGGTGGTGCCTCAGGCGGCGACCGCCCCGACCTGCTGCGGCTGCTCGGCCTTCCCGTCCGGGGCGCCCGCTCCGGCGGAGCCCGCCTGGCGGGAGCGCTTGATCAGGTGCGCGACCCACCATCCGAGGCCGCGCAACAGGCAGACGATGGTGGTCGCGTAGAACAGGGTGTAGACGACGTTGAACACCATCAGCACGCCGTACACCATGGCGACCGAGGAGCCGAACATGAACTGCGCCTTGGCCTTCATCGGCGTCGTTCCCGGGTCGCTGATCATGTAGTTGGTGAACAGCACGAAGGCGACACCGGTCATCGCGCCGAGCGCGGAGAACAGCGCGACGTCCCAGATCCAGTGGCGGATGAACGCCTGGATGGCGAACGCGCCGAGCCAGCCGACGATCAGCGGCGTCCGCTTGGTGAGCAGCGCGTTGATCACCGTTCCCGCGGTGGCGATGATCAGCGGGATCATCACCCGGAAGAAGGTGTTCGCGTTCTCCGTGAACTGGTACGGCGGCGAGATGCTGAACCAGGACCCGAAGCACAGCAGCGACATCGTGATCCCGAAGTTGGACGGGTTCATGTAGTGCCGCATCCGGCCCGCGATCGGCGCCTGCAGGGCGTGCTTGCCGCCGACGCCGATGACCACCCCGAAGAACAGCGGCAGCAGCTGGTTGTTGCCGTAGGTCAGCATGTTGACGGCGAGCGCCGTGATGTGGGCCGGCAGCAGGAACTCGTAGACCCCGCGCCCCCCGTTGCCCCGGAAGCGCGGCTGGCGCCGCTGGGCCCAGCTGCTGATCAGCTCGAAGCAGATCTCGCAGAAGTAGGCGGTGAAGATCGCGATGAACGGCCACAGCCAGGGCTGTTCGAAGCCGAGCAGGGTGTAGCCGAAGATGTTGAACACGCTGATGGAGATCGCGAAGTTCCGCAGGGCGAGGTAGCGCGGGTCCTTGGGCTTCGCGAGGGGGGCCGGTGCGGCCGGCGCTGCCGCCGGGGCCGTCGGGGCGCCGCCGGGGCGGGATTGCGCGGTGGCGCTCATCGGTTCGGAACCTCCTGGACGTCGCTGGTCAGCATGAGGGAGTGCGTACCGGGCGTGATCTGCTCGGTCTTCTCGTGCAGCCCGCCGTTGGCGTCCCGCCACTTCAGGACCGCGGTGACCGGCCCCTGGTGGTTGCCGAGGCCGAAGCGCACGTCGAAGCTGCGGAAGCCGCCGTGGCCGCCGCCGCCGTCGAGCCGGGCGATCTGGTTGCCGTCCGGGGTCATGACGCACACGGTGGCGTCGTACGCGGGTGCCCCGGTGTTCACCAGGCCCTGGCCGGCGCCGCCCTCGGCGGTCGGCCGGTAGAGCTTCAGGTTCAGCTGGCTGCCCACGCTCGGCGCGGTGTTGGCGTAGAAGGCGGGCGGGCCCCACTGGCGGGCCACCGCGAAGTCCAGCCGGCCGGTGCCCGTGGTGTCGCCGGTGGCGAGGCCGCGGGTCGGGGTCGGCACGTCGATGCCCAGCTGGGAGCTGATGTTCACGTACGGGCCGTCGGGGGTCTTGGCGTAGAAGGCGATGGCCTCGTCGCCGGCGATGTCGTCACCGGGCTGGACGTTGGGCCACATCGCGGGGTTGGACAGCAGGTCGTCGTTGGTCATGGCCATCTCCTGCAGCCACGGCCAGCGGTTGATCTTCCCCTTCACGAAGCCGGTCGCCTGGAGGATGTTCAGGTCGCCGGTGTTGAGGAAGTCGCCCATCTTGGCGTCCCAGCCCCAGCCGCTCCAGGCCACGCCGTGCTCCTGGGCCTCCTGGGTGAACGGCGCGGTGCCGGCGTCGAGTTTGCGCCGCATGTCGGCCTCGTCCTTGGACTTGTTCATCCAGAGGAAGTTGCTCTCCTCCAGGCCCCAGGCGACGGTGATGTTGCTGACCATCATGTCGAACTTGCCGTCGCGTCCGACGTCGCCGAAGTCGACGCCCATGCCCTTGAAGGAGCCGTTGCCGAGCACGAAGGACTTGGGTGTGCTCGGGGTGCGCTCGCCGGTGGCCTCGGTGAGCTGGATGTGCCCGGGCGTCGAGCGGTTGTACAGCAGGTGCCCGTGGCCGAAGTCGTTGGCGATGTACAGCTCGGGCAGTCCGTCACCGGTCAGGTCGGCGCCGGAGATCGCCAGTGTCCATCCGGTCGACGCGTCGAACGGGATGGCGCCCTTCTCCTCCACGTACGACACCGTGGGCTCGGCCCCCGAGGTGCTCTGCTGCCAGCGCAGGACGTGGTCGCCGCCGGCGTTCTTGGCGCTGGACAGCGAGTCGTTCATCACGACGTTCTTCAGGCCGTTGGGGTCCAGGACGTCGGAGTCGGGGAAGTAGTTGCCGATCACGATCGACGGGTGTCCGCTGCCGTCGAGGTCGCCGACGTAGTCCGCGTCGGTGTTCCAGCGCGGGCCGTGGTACTTCCCGTCCAGCGACTCCGAGGGCACCAGCTCGCGCGGCACGTAGGAGTTCGCGGCGACGGTCGTCGCGTCCGACTTGGCCATGAACAGGATCGGCGTGCGGCCCCAGTACGTCACCAGGAGGTCCATCCGGCCGTCGCCGTTGAAGTCGCCGGGGTTGCAGCCGGTGGGCGCCATGGCGTCGTCCATCGGCAGCGGCCTGCCGTCCAGGACGAAGGGCGTGAAGCGGTCGGCCGGCCGGGCGGTCGGCGTGTACGTCACCACGACGCTGTCGGTCCTGGTGTCGACGATGCACATGCTGTCGGCCACACCATGCCCGGTGAGGTCGTTGATGGCGATGCTGGCGCCGACCGAGGAGATCCACGAACGGATCTTCTGGTAGGCCGGGTTGACGTTCCGGACCGTCTTCATCGGCCGCTGGTCGTAGCCCGGCGGCATCTCGATGGGCATCTCCTTGAAGCCGTACTGCTTCGCGACGTTCTCCGCCCCCGCCACCGCGACCGAGCTCCGTGCCGCGAAGAACAGCGACGCGGCCACGACGATCACCACCAGGCCCGGTACCAGTCTGCGGAATCGTTCACGGTATGTCACCGAATTCCCCTCTCGACAGATTGTGTACGACCCTGCTTTCGCATCGAGTGCGCTGCCGCGGCCGACTCCTGCGGGCCGGAAATGGCCCGGGGTCCTGGATCCGCGTTCCCGAAATGCGACGGTGAATCCCACTTCACTCGCAGGTCTACTCCACGAGCATGACGCCGCGGCCCGGCAAAGGCATCTCTCACATTGCTCACCGACACAGGTGTTCTTTTGCCGGGAATTTTCCCGCCGAAGGAATCCCCGCCGCGTGATCGTAAATCGGCAATCCCGGACCGGCCGGATCCTCGGCCGCGGGCGTCCGCGCATTCGGCGCCGGCGGCAGGCGGTGGGCAGTCGGCACCGGCGGCAGGCACTCAGGACCGGCGGCAGGCGGCAGCCGGCCGCCCGCACGGGAACACGCCGAAGCGCCCTCCGGAGGTACGGCGGAGGGCGCTTCGGCGGGTGTGCGCGGTGCCGCCGGGGCGGCCGGCGGCGGTGGTCAGTAGCGGGCGGAGGCCCCCGGCGGCACGTCGTGGCGCTGCCACCCGGCGGGGTCCACCCGGTGGCGCACCCGGTCCACCCGTTCGACGTCGGCCGCGGACAGGTGCCCCTGGGGCTGTTCCAGCCGCTCGACCAGGGTCGGCGCGGTCCGGCCGGTGTCCCAGGGCGTCAGGGCGGAGCGGACCTCGGCGCAGTGCGCCCGGGCCGCCGCCGTCGTGGCCGGATCGAACGCCAGGCCGCCGGCCGTGAAGGCGAAGGCGGCGTCGAGGTGGCTCAGTGCCCCGCCGTCCGGATCCGGCACCGCGATCGCGCCGCCGAGCTGCCGGAGTTCGGCGTTGACCAGCGGTGATCCCGAGCCCTCGCCGAGCACCCGGAGGAACGCCTCCGCGCCGTCCGCCCCGAGGTCGGAGAGCAGCAGGTGGTCCCCCACCACCGGCACCGGATCGGCCGGGTCCATGTGGGTGCGGACCACGGCCGGCGGGGTGGCGGTCTCCCAGGTGTCCAGCACCGGCTCGGCGACGGCCCGGAACCGGCCGAGCAGGTCGGCGGCCTGGCGTTCGGCGGTCGCCAGGCCGTCCTCGGTGGGGCTGAGCACCACCCCGGCCAGGCACACCACCGGCCCCCCGGTCAGGGCCGGCGGGATCTCCGGAACGGCCGGCAGGTTCATCACCCGGAACGCGGTGGTGACGGCCTCGGGCGCGTCCCGCGTCCAGCTCAGCCAGCGGGACAGCAGCTCGGGGCCGTGCGCGGCGGGCCAGAAGGCCGCGCCGGTCACCACCCGGGCCGCCGGGAAGAGCGCGATCTCGATCGCGGTGACGACGCCGAGCCCGCCGCCGCCCCCGCGCAGGGCCCAGAACAGCTCCGGGTCGGCGGTGGCCGAGACGCGACGGAACTCGCCGTCCGGGGTGACCAGTTCGATCGCCCGGACGCTGTTCACGGCGAGCCCGGTCCGCCGGCCGTAGAAGCTGATCCCGCCGCGCAGCAGGAAGCCCACCACGCCGACCGTGGGCGAGGTCCCGTGCGGCGCGGCCAGCCCGTACTTGGCGGCGGCCTCGACCACCTCGCCCCAGCGCGTTCCCGCCAGGACGCGGGCGGTGCGGGCCACCGGGTCGACCACGACCGGGCCCGCGGGCTCGGTGCGGATCAGCAGGGACCCGTCCATCGGACGGGCCGAGCCGGAGGCGTGCCCGGTGGTGTGCACCCGGACCCACCGGCCCGCGCGCTGGGCGTGGCGCAGCGCCGCCTGGACCTGTTCGGCGGTGCGGACGGTGACCGCCGCCGCCGGCCGCACCGGAGCGGCCAGGTTGAACACGGCGGTCGCGGCGGCGAAGGCGCGCTCCCCCGGCAGCGCGACGACCGGATCGGTCTCGCTCATGTCGTCGACTCCTCTGCTCGAAGGGCTACTTGACACCGAACCGGGCGCGGGCCAGCTCCCGGGTGGTCACCGCGGACAGGAAGACCCCGATCCCGGAGTGGCTGTGCAGGGTGGACAGGTCGCGCCAGACCCGCTCGATCCGCTCGCCCTGCCGCACCGCGCTCGAACCCGCCGTCGGGAACAGCTGCCCCTCCACGGCGTGCCAGCACAGCCGGATCACCTCGCGGCAGATGGTGGCCAGGCGCAGGTCGTGCTCCCGGCTGAAGGCGCCCGGCCCCTGGGCGCACAGCTCCTGCCACTGGGTGACGGCCTGGAGCAGCGCCGCCTCGGCCGTGGCGATCATGCCGGCCGCCTCGCCGTACCAGTACTGGTAGTCCGGGTCCTCGGCACGGGTGACGAACGGCGGGAACAGCGTGGTGCGGGACTGCATCAGCTCCCCGTAGGCGTCCAGCGCGCCCTGAGCCATGCCCACGGCGAGCGAGGCGACCTCCAGCACCATGAAGCTGAGCGAGCCGCCGCCGTACTCCGGGTTGCCGTGCAGCCGGTAGCCGGGCGTGCCCCCGTCGACGACGACCTCGCTCATGTGCGTCTTCGGGAGCGTCAGATGGTCCGGGATCCGGCCGTCCTCGATCACGATGCTGTGCGAGCCGCTGCCCTTGAGGCCCAGCTGGCCGCCCCAGTCGTCGAGCCGGCGGAACCGGTCGCGCGGGGCGACGAAGAGCATCGGCGCCGGCGGTTCGCCGTCCTCGCCGGGCACCGGGACGTGGCCCATGAAGTGCGTGGCGTACGGCGAGCCCGAGCAGTAGTTCCAGGTGCCGTCGATCCGCCAGCCGCCGCCGTCGGCGCGCTCGGCCTTCCCGTTCGGCACGATGGTGGCCGGGCAGATGAAGTCGCCGCCGGCGAAGATCTCGGCCTGCGCGCGCTCGTCGAACAGCGAGGCCGCGGGCAGGGCGTGGGTGGCGCCGAGGCAGAACATCCACCCGGTCGACGGGCAGCCGCGGGCCAGGGTCATCGCCACCCGCAGGAAGGTGTCGATGCCGAACTCGTAGCCGCCGTACCGCTTGGGGACGAGGATCCGGTAGAAACCGGCCTGCGCGAACGCCTCGTGGGTGTCCTGGGCGTAGTACGTTCGCTGTTCGGTCTCGGCCTGCCGGGGCACCAGGGTCGGTGCGATGGCCTCGGCCCGGGCGATGACCTCCTGCGGCGTCAGGCCTGGCTCGGGCGGCTGCGGCGAGGCGGACCCTGCGGCGTTCATGGCGACCGTCATTGCGGCACAGCTCCTCTACGGTTCGGGCGGGCGTTCCAGCGGGGAGGGTGGACTTCCCGGTCAGCCTCGCCCGCGGAAGGGCCGCGACGCATCTCCCTGATTGCCAGCACGATCGAAGAACCCACGGCGGCGGGGCCGTTGCTACGGTTCCGGGGCGAATTCGCCCCGGACTCACGAGAGGAATTCCCCATGAGCCCCGATGGAAAGCCGCAGTCGAACGCCCCGGTCAGCAGGACGCCACTCTCCTTCAACCAGGAATTCCTCTGCGGCTTCGACCGCGGCGACACCGAGGGGCCGTTCGGCCCGCGGTTCCACATCGTGCACGGCTGGCGCCTGCGCGGGAAGATCGACGTCGCGACGCTGCAACTGGCCCTGGACGACGTGGTGGTGCGGCACGAGGCGCTGCGCACGGCCATCGTCCGGGGCGAGGGCGAGCGGTACCAGGAGGTCCACCCGCCCACCCCGGTCCGGCTGGAGCTGCGCGAGCTGTCCGGAGCGGATCCGGCGGCCCGCGACCAGGCGGTGGAGGACCTGATCACCGAGGTCGAGTCGGGCACCATCAGCGCACGCGAACTCCCGCTGCTGAAGGCCACGTTGCTCCGCTTCGACGAGGAGGACGCGGTCCTCACGCTGGTCGTGCACCACACCGCGGCCGACGGCTGGTCGGTGCGGCTGATCATCCGCGACCTCGCCGTCCGCTACGCCGAGCGCCGCGGGCACGGGCAGCCCGAGCTGCCGGACGCCCTGCCGTACCGCGAGTTCTCCGCCTGGCAGCGGGAGTACGCGGAGGATCCGGCGCTCGCGGAGTCGCGCCACTTCTGGCGGGAGCACCTGGCCGGCGCCCGGATCTACTCCGTGGCCACCGACCGGCCGAAGTCCTCCGGTCTGCCGGAGTCCACCGCCGTGTACCGCTTCACCGTCGACGCCGAACTGACCGAGCGGGCGGTGGAGATCGGCCGGGCGCTGCGCAGCACGCCGTTCATGGTGCTGATGGGCGCGTTCGCGGTGATGGTCGCGCGGGAGACCGGAATGACCCGGGTGGTGGTGCCGACCTTCTCCCCGGGCCGCGGTGAGGACCGCTTCCACCACACCGTCGGGCCGTTCTTCAACTTCCTGCCGCTGTGCACGGAGCTCGGTGGGGCCCGCGACTTCGCGGAGGTGGTCGCCCGGATCCGCACCACGAGCCTGGAGGCGTACGTCCACGACATCCCGTTCGGACAGATCCTCGGCCAGGCACCGGAGTTGATGCTGCCGACGCTGGAGGACGGCCGGGCGGCCTGTGTCTTCCAGGTCTTCCCGTTCCCGTTCCTGCTGGACGGGGAGCTGATCGGGGACCTGGAGTTCACCGAGGTGCGGCGCCGGCTCGCCTCGCAGCCGGTGGGCTCGGACGTGCCGAACGGCGCGCTGTGGACGCTCAACCTGGACCCGGCCGGGGACGTGGTCGCCGGCATCCAGTACAACAGCAACCTCTACGACGAGGGCTCGGTGGCGGAGCAGGTGGACCGCTTCCGCGAGGTGCTGCGGGAACTGGTCGGCGCGCCGGACGCGCCCCTGGACCTCGGCGCCGAGCGCTCCTGAACCACCGGGGGCGACGGTCCGCGCCGCGCGCGGACCGCCGCCCCCTCCCCGTTTCTCAGCCGACCCTGATCGGGCCGCCAGGGCCCTTGCCCCGGTAGGCGTCGTTGTAGCGGTCCAGCAGGAGCTGGGCCTCGGCGTTCGCCTGCCCGAAGCGGACCCGCGGGTCCACGTCGGTGGCCAGCACGTCGTGCATGGCGGTGGTCAGGATGTCCTGGATCGCCGCGAACTCCCCGAGCAGCGCGCCGCGGGCGGCCGCCGAGCCGGAGTTGGCGGCGAGCTGGTCCAGTGCCGTGCGGAAGTGCGGATTGCGCCGGAACCAGCCCTCCTGCTCCAGCAGTTCGATCGCCCCGTCGGTGACCGGGATGAATCCCGTCTCCCGGTGCCGCTCGGCGGCGGTGCGCGGCGAGTTCAGGTACTGCATGAAGGCCAGGGCGCCGTCCTGGGTCGCCTGGTCCAGGTCGGCGGCCAGCCAGAGCGCGTCCCCGCCGATCACGTTGCCCGCGTAGGGCACCTGGTCGTTGTAGGGCATCCGGCAGGCCTCGACGACGAAGCCGCCGTCCCGGCCGGCCTGGGCCATCCGGGCCGCCTCGACCGAGGTGGTAAGGACGAAGGCGACCTCCTGGTCGGCGAAGGCCCGGAAGTTGCCGTCCCAGTCGACCTCGGTGTTCACCCGGCTCGGGTGGTAGCGGTACAGGCCCGCCCGGTGCAGCCCGCGCCACCACTGGACGTAGGCGAGCATCGCGTCCGAGTCGAGGAACACCTTCTCGGGGCGGCCGGTCCGGCCGTTGTCCCGGTCGGCCAGCAGCGCCCCCTGCTGGGCCACCGACTGCTGGAACCACCAGCCGTGGTTGGGCCAGGTGATCGCGTGGGCCGGCCCGTCCGGGAGCGCCGTGACGGCCCGGCAGGCGGCCTCGATCCCGGCCCAGGTGCGCGGCACCTCGGTGATCCCGGCCCGCTCCAGCAGGGTGGTGTTGGCGTAGAGCAGCGTGGTCGAGGTGAGCGGCGGCATCGCCGCCACCGCGCCGTCGTAGGTGTAGTAGCGCCGGGCCGCGGGCGACACGTCGCCGAGCACCACCGGCTCGCCGAGGATCTCGGTGCGGCCCGCGATCGCCCGCTCGACCGAGGTGAACAGCGGTGAGCCGTCGGGCCGTCGGGCGTCGAGGGCGTCCCGGGTCGAGGTGTAGAAGTACTGCACGACGGTCGGGGCGTCGCCCTTCCGGACGGCGTCGTGCACGGTCTGCGGAACCGACAGCCAGTCCGCACCGGTGATCCGGAACCGGTACTCGGGGTGGCTGGCCGTGAACTTGTCCGCCAACTCCCTGGTCCGGTCGACGAAGTACGGCATCAGCGGATAGAGCGGCACCATGACGTGGATGTCGAATCGCTTGCTCATTCCGGGGTCCTTCCTGGGCGGGCCGGGCAATTCAGATGCTCATGCTCCGGGGGTGGCGGAGCCCGGGCATCTCCGTTCTTGCTGACTCCGGACGGCCGGGTCCGAGGGCCGTGGCAAGCGCGCAAGTCGGGAGAAGCCGTCGGCGCCGTCGGACTGTCAGGCTCGGTTCGTCCGGTGAACTGGCAGCAAGGAGAGGCGTCTGATGGCCGAAGCCCGGGAAACCACCGCCGGAAATGCGCGCGGGACCCGCCCGCTGACCGGGGCGGAATACATCGAGAGCCTACGTGACGGCCGGGAGATCTATCTCTACGGCGATCGGATCAAGGACGTCACCGCGCATCCGGCGTTCCACAATCCGGTCCGGATGACCGCACGGCTCTACGACGCCCTGCACGATCCCCGGCACCGGGACGTGCTGACGGCGCCGGTCGACAGCGGCGGCGAGGGGTACACCCACCGTTTCTTCACCACTCCGCGCAGTGCGGAGGACCTGGTCGGCGACCAGCAGGCGATCGCCGCCTGGGCGCGGATGAGCTATGGCTGGATGGGCCGCAGCCCCGACTACAAGGCGTCCTTCCTCGGCACCCTGGGCGCGAACGCGGACTTCTACGAGCCGTTCGCGGACAACGCCCGGCGCTGGTACGCGGAGTCGCAGGAGAAGGTGCTGTACTGGAACCACGCGATCGTGCACCCGCCGGTCGACCGCTCCCTGCCGCCGGACCAGGTGAAGGACGTCTTCATCCACGCCGAGCAGGAGACCGACGCCGGCCTGGTGGTGTCCGGCGCGAAGGTGGTCGCCACCGGCTCCGCGCTGACGCACTACAACTTCATCGCGCACTACGGTCTGCCGATCAAGGACCGCACCTTCGCGCTGGTGGCCACCGTGCCGATGGACGCGCCCGGGATGAAGCTGATCTGCCGCCCGTCCTACACCGCGACGGCGGCGGCGATGGGCAGCCCGTTCGACCACCCGCTGTCGTCCCGGCTGGACGAGAACGACACCATCCTGGTGCTCGACAAGGTGCTCATCCCGTGGGAGAACGTCTTCGTCTACGGCCAGCCGGAGAAGATCCGGATGTTCACCGGCCAGTCGGGCTTCATCGAGCGGTTCACCTTCCACGGCTGCACCCGGCTCGCGGTGAAGCTGGAGTTCATCGCCGGCCTGCTGGCCAAGGCCCTGGACATCACCGGCACCGGCGACTTCCGCGGGGTGCAGAGCCGGCTCGGCGAGGTGCTGGCCTGGCGCAACCTGTTCTGGGGGCTGTCGGACGCGGCCGCCCGCAACCCGGTCGCCTGGCACAACGGCGCGGTGCTGCCCAACTCCCAGTACGGCCTGGCCTACCGGTGGTTCATGCAGACCGGCTACCCGCGGATCAGGGAGATCGTGCTCCAGGACGTGGCCAGCGGGCTGATCTACGTGAACTCCAGTGCCAAGGACTTCGACAACCCGGGGATCCGGCCCTACCTGGACCGGTTCCTGCGCGGCTCCGGCGGCGTGGACGCGGTCGAGCGGGTCAAGGTGATGAAGCTGCTCTGGGACGCCGTCGGCAGCGAGTTCGGCGGTCGCCACGAGCTCTACGAGCGCAACTACGCGGGGAGTCACGAGAACACCCGGATCGAGCTGCTCTTCGCCCAGCTCGCCAACGGCCAGCTGGACGCCTACAAGGGCCTGGTCGACGAGTGCCTGTCGGAGTACGACCTCAACGGCTGGACGGTGCCCGACCTGTCCTCCTTCGCCGACCTGAGTGATTCCGTCCACGGGCTGCTCGACAGCTGATCCGGGCACCGACAACCAATCGAGGAGGATCGGAGGGCATGGTGGCTTCCCCTTCCCTTCAGGGGCATTTCACGCAACAGGCACTGAGGACACCGGCTGCGACGGCCGTTTCGTCCGGCGAAGTCCGGCTCAGCTACCGCGAGTTGGACGAGCGGGCGAACCGGCTGGCGCACCGGCTGGGCGAACTCGGCGTACGGGCCGAGACGCCGGTCGCGGTGCTGATGGAACGGTCGGCGGACCTGGTG
The DNA here is from genome assembly GCF_042721415.1 of Kitasatospora sp. NPDC058444. NCBI lineage: Bacteria > Bacillati > Actinomycetota > Actinomycetes > Kitasatosporales > Streptomycetaceae > Kitasatospora > Kitasatospora sp. NPDC058444. The sequence goes on from NZ_JBHXLL010000040.1 coordinate 11,288, forward strand.
GTGGCGATCCTGGCCGTGCTCAAGGCCGGCGGCTGCTACCTCCCGCTGCACAGCGCCTACCCGCTGCCGCGCAAGCAGTGGATCGTGGAGCACTGCGCGGCGCCGGTGCTGCTGACCGACGAGGCGATGCGCCGGCACGGCCTGCCGGAGGTCGCCGAGGTGGTCGTCGTCGACGGCGAGAAGGGCCTCGCGGACCACCCCGCGACGGACCCGGCCGTCCCCACCGACCCGGGCTCCCTCGCCTACGTGATCCACACCTCGGGCTCCACCGGGGAGCCGAAGGGCGTCGCGATCGCCCACCGGGACGCGCTCGGCCTGGCCCTGGACCCGATCTGGGCGGACGGCCGGCACGAGCGGGTGCTGATGGTCGCGCCGTACGCCTTCAACGTCTCGACGTACGAGTTCTGGGTGCCGCTGCTGCACGGCGGGCAGATCGTGGTGGCGCCTCCGGGCGACCTCGACGTGCACGCCCTGCGCCGAATGATCGCCGAGGAGCGGATCACCGGCATCCACCTGACCGCGGGCCTGTTCCGGGTGCTGGCCGAGGAGGACCCGGGCTGCCTCGCCGGTGTGCGCGAGGTGCTCACCGGCGGCGACGTGATCGCCCCCTCGGCCGTCCAGCGGGTGCTGGAGCACAACCCCGGCCTGGTGGTGCGGGCGATGTACGGCGCCACCGAGGCCACGCTGTTCAGCACCAGCTCGCCGATGACCGCCCCCTACGTGGCGGACGGCCCGGTGGGCGTCGGCCGGCCGATGGACGACGTCCGGCTGCACGTCCTGGACGCCGGGCTGCGGCCGGTCCCGGCCGGCGGCGTGGGCGAGCTCCACATCGCCGGACGCGGCCTGGCCCGCGGCTACGTCAACCGGCCCGACCTGACCGCCGAGCGGTTCGTGGCCAACCCCTTCGGCGCGCCGGGCGAGCGGATGTACCGCACCGGGGACCTCGTCCGGGTCGACCGGGACGGCCTGCTGGAGTACCTGGGCCGGGCCAACGACCAGCTGAAGGTGATGGGTTTCCGGGTGGAGCCCGCCGAGGTGGAGGCGGTGCTGGCGCGCTATCCCGGTCTGGCCCATGTCGCCGTCGTGGCACGGGAGTCGGAGTCCGGGGAGAAGCGCCTGGTCGCCTACTACGTCCCGGAGTCCGACGGCGTCGAGGCGGGTGCGCTGCGGCTGCACGCGGTGGAGCAGCTGCCGGCGTACATGGTGCCGACGGCCTTCGTGAACGTGCCGGCCCTCCCGCTGACCCCCAACGGCAAGCTGGACCGGCGGGCGCTGCCCGAGCCGGTGGCCGGCGCGACCCGCCGGGCGCCGGCGACCGAGCGCCAGCGGCAGCTGTGCGCGCTCTTCGCCGAGGTGCTCGGGGTGCCCGAGATCGGCGTCGACGACAGCTTCTTCGAGGTGGGCGGACAGTCCCTGGACGCGATGCGGCTGGTCAGCCGGATCCGGGCGGTGCTGAACGTCCGTCTCACCGTCACCCAGTTCTTCGACGTGCCCTCGGTGGCCGCCCTGGAAGGCCTGCTGGACCGACCGGAAGGGGAGCGGGGATGACCAGCCCCTTCGACGCCGAGGACGGCGAGTTCACGGTCCTGGTCAACGCGGAGGGCCAGTACTCGCTCTGGCCGGCCGCCGTCGCGGTGCCGGCGGGCTGGACGCCCGAGCACGGGCCCGCCGACCGGGCCGCCGCCCTCGCGTACGTGAACGCGCACTGGACCGATCTGAGGCCGAAGAGCCTCACCGGGCGCGCCCCCGGGCAGCCCGCCGACTGACGAGGAGTCCGGACATGAGCCTCGACGCGGGTCAGGAGACCTTCGGCGACATGCTCGTCGACCACATCACCTGCTACGTCGCCGACTTGGCGGTCACCACCGAGTGGCTGGTCCGCGGGTACGGCCTGGAAGTGTACGCGAGCTCGCCCCCGCGGGCGCGGGAGCTGCGCTCGGTGGCGCTGGGCGGCAACGGCATCCGCCTGCTGCTCAGCCAGCCGCTGGTGGGCGACCACCCGGGAGCGGCCTACGTCGAGAAGCACGGCGACGGGGTGGCCGACATCGCGCTGCGCGTCCCGGACGCCCGGGCGGCCTTCGCCACGGCGGTGCGCCGGGGCGCCCGGCCGGTGTCGGCGCCGGTCGCGCACGACGGGGTGGTCACCGCCACCATCATGGGCGTCGGCGACATCGCCCACACCTTCGTGGAGCGCCCGGCGGGCGGCGACGAGCGCCTGCTGCCCGGACTGTCGCCGGCCGCCACCGACCCGGCCGGGCCGGACTGCGGCCTGCGGGAGGTCGACCACTTCGCGATCTGCGTCGAGCCGGAGCAGATGGACGCGACGGTCGCCTTCTACCGCGAGGTCCTCGACTTCGCGTCGATCTTCACCGAGCGGATCGAGGTCAACGGGCAGGTGATGGTCACCAACGTGGTGCAGGGCGGCGCCGTCACCTTCACCCTGATCACCCCCGACCCGTCCGAGGTCTCCGGCCACCTGGACGCCTTCCTGAAGGACCACGGCGGTCCGGGCGTGCAGCACATCGCCTTCACCACGGACGACATCGTGAACTCGGTGGACGCGATCGCCACCCGGGGCGTGGAGTTCATGACCACCCCCCGGACGTACTACCGGCTGCTGCCGGACCGACTCACCCCGCTGCGGCACTCGGTGGCGGAGCTGGAGCGCCTGCACCTGCTGATCGACCAGGACCACGACGGGCAGCTGTTCCAGATCTTCGCCAAGTCCGTGCACCCCCGCAACACCCTCTTCCTGGAGGTCATCGAGCGGATGGGCGCCCGTTCCTTCGGCAGCGGCAACATCAAGGCGCTCTACCAGGCCATCGAGCTCCAGCAGGGCAGGGGCGGCGACGATGACGCGTGACGCGATCCCCGACGAGCGCTTCCGGGCCGCGGTGGAACGGCTGCGGGTACCGGGCATGGGGACGGAGGTGGTGGCGCCGCTGCTCTCCCAGCTGGTCCACCTCGTCCGGCCCCACCGGGTGCTGGAGGTCGGCATGGGCTACACCACCCCGTTCCTGGCGAAGGCCCTCGCCGAGGCCGAGACCCTGGCCGAGGCCGAGGCCCGGGCCCTGGTCCGCAAGACCCGGCCGTACCTCGCGGACGGCCGGGAGCTGGACGAGGCGTGGATCGACAGCGAGCCGGCCCTGCTGCTCCCGGGCAACTACCGTGAGCCGTACCGGCCGCGGTTCGTGGCGATCGACGACCTCTCGGACACCGGTTCCTCGGCCCCGCTGGTGACGGAGGTGCTGGCCGACCTCGGCCTCGCCGAGCGCGTCACCGTCGTCAACTCCGACATGCGCGGGGCCGTCGGCCGCCTCCCCCAGGAGTTCCGGCCGATCGACTTCGCCTGGGTGGACGCCTGGGACTGCCTCTACTTCTTCGAGAACTTCTGGGAGTTGATCGACCCGGACGGCGGGATCGTCGTCATGCACTACCTGATGACCTACCCCGAGGGCGAGGCGATCCTCGAGTACATCGCCGAGACCCAGCGGATGGCCCCCGGCGAGTTCGAGATCCTGAACCTGCTGGAGAGCCGGAAGCTGCGGCAGAACAGCATGACCGTGCTGCGCCGCACCAGCGCCAGTTCGCCCCGGACGTACTCCGACACCGGTCAGCGGCCCCGGCTCGGCGGCCAGGTCCGCGAGGACGCCCTCGCGCTGGCCCGCTCGATCACCGAACCCGCCGGCCAGAGCCCGAACAGGACGCCGAAATGAACCAGACCCCCGTGGAACTGCTGACCGCCTTCACGACGGCCGGCGCCGAGCAGCGCGACGCGGCCTACCAGCGCCTGGTGGCCGCACTGTGGCAGGACGGCCGGGCGACCGACCTGGCCCCGGCCGCCGTGCCGGCGCTGCTGACCGCGCTGGACCGGGCCCCGGCCGACCGCCAGGGCGGGCTGATCCTGCTGCTCGGCCTGCTGGTCGGCGCCGAACAGCCGGGCACGGACGGCGAGTCGGCCGGGACGGACGGCGAGTTGGCCGGGACCGTCGGCAAGGAGCTGGACCGGTTCCTCGACCTGCTCGCGGAGCGCGACGCCCACCCCGGGCGCACCCTCGCCCTGCTGTTCCTGCTCTCCCACTTCCCCGCCGAGCGGGACCGCGTCCTGGCGGCCACCGAGCCGCTGGAGCTGTCCCAGGACGACCTCAGCCGGCTCACCCGGGTGCTGCAGCCGCTGGACCCGGCCACCGCCGTCCTGGGCCGGGTCTGGCCCTCGCCGGCCGAGTGGGTGCTCAGCGAGGCCGAGCGCGCCTTCGACCGCTCGTGGGTCGACGCCCTCGCCCCCGCGCAGCTGGCGGCCACCTGGGACGGCGACACCCGGATGCTGATCGGCTACTCCGGCGCCAAGGCGTACTGGGCGCTGCGCCACGGCAGCACGGAGGTGGTCGCCGACACCAGCCCGCACCGCACCACCGAGCTGTCGGCGGACGCCACCGGCACCGCCGACCTCACCCGGCACGCCGGGGTGCTGCGCTGCCCGGCCTGCGCCGGACAGCTGAGCGTCTCCGCCGAGGGCGCCCACTGCACCGGCTGTGCCGCCGACTACTCGTCCGCCGCGGGCCACCTGGACCTGTTCGAGCGCAGTGAGCCCGCGGACCCCAAGGACGTCCTCCAGAACGCGGCCGCCATGCGGAACATCGGGCTGCACTACGAGACGGTGCTGCGGCCGGCCTTCCTGCGGCTGATGGGCGGCAACTTCGGCGGCCAGGTGACACCGGCCGACGAGGACCGCTACATCGTCGAGCACACCGGCCCGGTCGACGGGCCGGTGCTCGACCTGGCCGCGGGGGCCGGCCGGTGGACGGCCGTGCTGGCCGAGGCCGTGGGCAGCGAGCGGCTGATCGCGCTGGACCTCAACCCGGCCATGCTCACCTGGCTGAGCGGCCGGCTGCCGGAGGTCCCCGCCCTCCGGGCGAGCGCCCAGACGCTGCCGTTCGCCGACGCCACGCTCGGCGCGGTCAACTGCTGGAACGCCCTCCAGGCGATGCCGGACCCGGCCGGGGTGATCGCCGAGGTCGGCCGCTGCCTGCGGCCCGGCGGCAGCTTCACCCTGCTCACCTTCCAGCAGGCCGCCGACCCGATCGACCGCCACTTCCAGGGCACCTTCCGGGGGCCGGGCTTCCCGGACGGCATGCCGCTCTTCGCGCTCGCCGACCTGCGCGCCTGGCTGGCGGCCGCCGGCCTGACCGTCCGGGACGAGTACACCCCCGGCACCTTCGCGGTCATCACCGCCGAACGCGCCGCCTGACCTCGGCACCTCACCGCGACACCTCGTCGCGGCACCCGGTCGCGGCACCCGATCCGCGACACCTGGTCACGACCGCCGATCGGGACGCCTGATCACCGCCGCCCGATCACACCGCAATCCGCGAGATGTCACGCCCGGCCGCGCCGTGCGAACGTCTCTGCGTCACCGGAACACGGAGGGACGAACGCGCATGACCGACAAGACCGTTGATCCGACCAGCCCGGTGGTGATCAGGCCCGGGGACCCGAGGTACGAGAACCTCGTCCAGGGCTTCAACCACCGTTTCGTCGGACAACCCGACCAGGTGCGCCTGGTGACCAGCACCGAAGAGGTGGTGGCGGCGGTCGACGAGGCGGTGGCGGCGGGCAAGCGGATCGCGGTCCGCAGCGGCGGGCACTGCTTCGAGAACTTCACCACCTCGCCCGAGATCGAGATCGTGCTGGACGTCTCCCAGCTGAACGGCATCTCCCACGACCCGGCGCGCCGTGCGATCGAGGTCGGGTCCGGCGCCCTGCTGGGCGACGTCTACCGCACCCTGTTCAAGCGCTGGGGGGTGACGGTCCCGGGCGGCACCAGCTTCGAGGTCGGCGCCGGAGGCCACTTCACGGTCGGCGGCTACGGGCCGCTCTCGCGCCGTGACGGCCTGATCGTCGACCACCTGTACGCCGTCGAGGTCGTGGTGGTCGACGAGTCCGGCCGGGCCCGGGCCGTGGTGGCGACGTCCGAGCCCGACGACCCGCACCGGGACCTCTGGTGGGCCCACACCGGCGGTGGCGGCGGCAACTTCGGTGTGGTGACCAGGTTCTGGATGCGCACCCCGGGCGCGGACGGCACCGACCCGGCCGGGCTGCTGCCCAAGGCGCCGGCCCGGGTCTGGAAGCGGACGGTCATGTGGCCCTGGGAGGGGATGACCGAGCGCTCGCTGTCCACGCTGCTGCGCAACTACGGCACCTGGTACGCGGAGAACGACGACGCCGACTCCCCGGCGGCCGGCCTGTGGAGCAACCTGATCGTCACCCACCGCAACTCCGGGATGTTCGGGATGACGGTGGTGATCGACCACGACGGCCCGGACGCCGAGAAGGTGTTCACCGACCACTTCGAGTCCGTGGCGGCCGGCGTCGGGGTGGAACCCGCGGTGCACACCGTCGAGGTCGTCCCCTGGTTCAGCTCCTGGCTGCCCTCGTACAGCTTCCCGAGCGACCCGAAGGGCCGCTACAAGGACAAGGCGGCCTACCTGCGCAAGGGTTTCACCGATCACCAGCTCGACGTGATCTGGCGGTACCTGAGCGATCCGGAGCACACCAACCCGATGTCGTGCATCGTGGTCGCCGGCTTCGGCGGGAAGGTCAACACCGTCGCCCCGGACGCCACCGCCGCCGTCCAGCGCGACTCGGTCCTGAAGGTCCTCTACTGCGCCGGCATCTGGCAGTCCGAGGACCAGGACGAGGCCAACGTCGCCTGGGTCCGGTCGTTCTACCGCGACGCGTACGCCCCCAGCGGCGGGGTCCCGGTGTCCGACGAGAACGGCGACGGCAGCTACATCGGCTACCCCGACCGGGACCTGGCCGACCCGGCCTGGAACACCTCGGGGGTGCCCTGGTCGACGCTCTACTACGGCGCCAACTACCCGCGCCTGCAGCAGGTCAAGCGGACGTACGACCCCCGGAACGTGTTCCGTCACGCGCTGTCGGTCGAACTCCCCGACGACCGACCGAATGTGAAGGAGGATCAGGATGCTTGAGAACAAGGTCGTCGTGGTCTCGGGGGTCGGCCCCGGCCTCGGGCGGGCGATCGCCCTGCGGTCCGCGCGGGCGGGCGCGGACGTCGTGCTCGCCGCCCGGACGGAGTCCCGGCTCGCCGAGATCGCCGCGGAGGTCGAGGCGACCGGGCGCCGGGCGCTGGCGGTGCCGACCGACATCACCGACGACTCCTCGGCGGCCGCCCTGGTCAAGGCCGCGACGGAGGCCTTCGGCCGGGTCGACGCGCTGGTCAACAACGCCTTCGCGGTGCCCCCGATGGTCGACCTCGCCGACGTGGACCTCGCGGACGTGCGCGCCGGGTTCGAGACCAACGTCTACGCGGCGCTGCGCCTCACCCGGCTGTTCGCCCCCGCGCTGGCGGAGAACCGCGGATCGGTCGTCATGATCAACTCGGCGGTGATCCGGCACTCCAAGCGGCCGTTCGGCGCCTACAAGATGAGCAAGGCCGCCCTGCTCTCGCTGGCGCAGAGCCTGGCCACCGAACTCGGCCCACGGGGGATCCGGGTGAACACCGTCGCCCCCGGCTACATCTGGGCGGACGCGCTGCGCGAGGGCTTCGGGTACGTGGCGGCGCAGCGCGGGGTCACCGTCCAGGACGTCTACGACGAGATCGCGGCCACCCTGGACCTCGGGCGGCTGCCCGAGCCGGACGAGGTGGCCGACGCGGTGCTCTTCCTCACGTCCCCGCTGGCCCGCGCCGTCACCGGGCACTGCCTGGACGTCAACGCCGGCGAGTACCACCACTGAACCTGCCCGAACCTCCCCGAACCTGCCAGGAAAGACACGGAAGCTGAGGACCAGCGGTGACAGAGAAAACAGAGCAGACCGGTGCGCTGGCCACCGGCCCACGGCGGGCGAGACCCGGCGCCGGGCCGACCACGACCGCACCGAGCTGGTGGCAGAGCCCGTGGGTGGCGGCCCTGGCCGCCCTCGTGGTGTTCAACCTGCTGTACGCCTTCCCCCGTTACCTGACGGGGGACAGCCATCAGGCCCGGATCCCGCTCGACCCGGACTTCCCGGCGCACTACCCGGTGCTGGTGGCGCACGTCGTCCTCGGCAACATCTCGCTGGTGACGGTCCTCCTCCAGGTCCTGCCGTGGATCCGCCGCCACCACCCGGCGGTGCACCGGATGAGCGGCCGGCTGTACATCTTCGCCGGAGCACTGCCCAGCGGGCTGCTGGCCCTGGTGCTCGTGCCGTACTCCTCGGCCCCGTCCGGCAAGATCGGGCTGGCCATGATGGCGGTGCTCTGGCTGGGCACCACCCTGCTCGGACTCCGGGCGGCCCTGCAGCGCCGGTTCGTCGACCACCGCCGGTGGATGGTCTACAGCTTCGCCCTGGCCCTGGGCACCACCTGGGGCCGGCTGCTGGCCGAGATGATGCTGAACATCCCGGGCTTCAAGATCGACATCATGGTCCTGCTCGAACTGGCCAACTGGGCGGGCTGGGTGTTCAACCTCCTGGTCGCCCACTGGTGGCTGGAGCGGACCGCCCCGCGGGCGGCCCAGCTGGTGCGCTGACGTCGACGACCGAGCGGCCGGCCGTGAGGACCTCACGGCCGGCCGCTCACGTCTGCGCCCCGGCAGAACCGCCTGCGGCCCGCCCGCGGCACCCGCCCACCGGCCGCCCGCCGGTCCCCTGGCCGGCGTCCTGTCCGCCGTCCTGGCTGGTCGGAACGGCGCTTCGTGCAAGACCGACGGCCGGGGATGTCGAGAACGGGCCGCGGGCTCCGACGTCTCCTGTGAAGGCCCCGGGAAGCGCCCGGGGTGTCACCGCCGCCAAGGAGTGAGTGTCATGAAGTACATGCTGACGATGCACATGGACCCGGTGCTGTGGGAGGGCCTGCCCGAGGACGACAAGCAGGCGGTCTACGCCGGCCACGGCGACTTCATGAAGCTGCTCCGGGAGTCCGGTGAGCTGGTCCACACCCAGGCGCTGGCGGAGCCGGAGAAGAGCACCACCGTCAAGGTCCGCGACGGCGCCCCGGTACTGACCGAGGGCCCGTACCTGGAGCACCAGGAGTTCGTCTGCGGCTTCTACCTGGTCGACGTCGAGACCAGGGAGCGCGCCATCGAGCTGGCCGGGCTGATCCCGGACGCCAAGCACACCGCCATCGAGGTCCGCCAGGTGATGTTCGAGCAGGGCCTGGAGATGTGATCCGGGACGTGATCCGGGACGTCATCCGGTAGGTCCCCGCGCAAACGGCGGCGGCGGGTCGGGCTGACCAGCAGCCCGACCCGCCGTTCGTGCGCGGGGGTCAGTCGACGACCTCCATCTGGCCCATCATGCCCGCGGAGGAGTGCTCCAGCATGTGGCAGTGGTACATGTAGCGGCCCAGGTAGTCGTCGAAGGTCGCCTGGACCCGGACCGAGCTGCCGGGCGGGAGCGGGACGGTGTCCTTCAGGCCGACGTCACCGGGCAGCGGCGGCTTCCCGTCCCGGTCGAGCACCCGGAACTGCGCCAGGTGCATGTGGAACGAGTGCTGGATCGGGCCGTACTTGGTGGCACCGTCGCCGTTGACGACCGTCCAGATCTCGGTGGTGCCGCGCTTGATCGTCTGGTCGACCCGGTTCTCGTCGAACGGCTTGCCGTCGATCAGGCCGACCGGGTTGCCGGTCAGGTCGAAGGAGAGCGTCACCACGCGCTCCACCGTGGCCGGCGGCAGCGGGGGCAGCTCGCGCAGCTCGGCGGGCACCCGGCTGTAGTCGCGGGCGGTGCGGACCACGTCGAACCGCAGCACCTGCTCGACCTCGTCGTTGCCGGTGAACTGGCCCTGGTTGGTGAGCATGCACTGGCTGCCGACCCGCTGCCCGGAGAAGTCCACCACCAGGTCGACCCGCTCGCCGGCGGCGAGCGGGAAGTCCGTCCCCGTCCGGTCGATCGGCTCGGGCAGCAGACCGCCGTCCGAACCGATCTGCTGGACCGGCAGGGAGCCGAAGTTGAACTTCAGGAAGCGCAGGGTCGAGCTGTTCAGCAGCCGGATGCGGTACTTGCGGGCGGCCACCGGGAAGAACGGCTTCTGGCGGCCGTTGACCAGGATCACGTTCCGGTTCCGCGGGTCACCGGCCACCAGCTGCCCGTTGGCGTCGATCTCCGCGTCGCGGATCGCGATCGGGACGTCGTACTCGCCGCAGGGGAGACCGAGCTCGCGCTCGTCCTCGCCCTCGATCAGGTAGAAGCCGTGCATGCCGCGGTAGACGTGCTCGGCTTCCAGGTGGTGGCTGTGGTCGTGGTACCAGAGCGTGGCGCCGGGCTGCTGGTTCGGGTACTCGTACCGCCGCTCGCCGCCCGGGTCGATCACCTGCATCGGGTGGCCGTCGCTGTCGGCCGGGACGTGGCCGCCGTGCAGGTGCACGTTGGCGGTCTCGGGCAGCCAGTTGCGGTAGGTCACCAGGGCCCGCCGCCCCTCCTTCGCCCGGATCGTCGGGCCGACGAAACTGCCCCCGAACGTCAGACACTTGGTCTTGACGCCCGGGAGCAGTTCGAGCTGGGCGGGCAGGATGTCGAGCCGGTACACATCGGTGTCGGCGGTCCGGGACACCGGGTTGAGGGTCGCCGGCACCGGCATCCGTACCGAGAACGGCCCGGTCGCCGCGCCCCGGGGGCCCGGCCCGGGGCGCTCCGACTTCCCGGCGGCGAGCGCGCTCACCGGTATCAGCACACCGGTGCCCGCCGCGATGCCCGCCAGCCCCAGAAAGTGTCGCCTGTTCAGGATGTCCTCCCCAAATCGGTATCCGCGCGCCCGAAACGATGTTCGGGTGCACCCCAGGTCGCCATCCTGATTCTTGATCAGACTCCACGCTTCTTCCAGGTTGCGGTCTTTGACGGAAGATCAGGTGTAGCTGACGACCGCCCGGAACCGCGCCTCACCCCGGTCGACCCGCTCGACCGCCTCGGCGACCCGCTCCTTGGGGAAGGTCTCGATCAGCGGCGTGACGGCGCCGGACGCGACCAGGTCGAGCGCCTCGGTGAGCTGGTCGAGGCCGTTGTGGGTGGCGCCGATCACCTGCTGGCGCTGCGCCCAGAACGGGCTGGTCGGCGGAATGGTGAAGGAGTTCACCGGGTCGATGGTGGCCAGCACGATCCGCCCGTGCGGGCGCAGGCCCTGGAGGGTCTCGCTCGCGGCCTGGTACGAGGTGCCGGTCACCAGGACGACGTCGGCGCCGCCGGCCGCCCGCAGTTGCTCGCCGTCGGCGACCACGTGGTCCGCGCCGAGCCGGCGGGCCAGCTGGTCCTTGTCCGGCGAGCGGGTGATCGCGACGGTCTCGAAGCCACTGGCGTGGGCGAACTGGAGGGCCAGGTGGCCCAGTCCGCCGATGCCGAGCACCGCCACGCGCTCGTGCGGCTCGGGCGCGGCGGCGCGCAGCGCGCTCCACGCGGTGTACCCGGCGCACAGCATGGGCGCCGCGGCCTCGTAGGAGACGGCGTCCGGCAGCAGTACCGTGCTCTCGGCCCGTACCGCGACGTACTCGGCGTGACCGCCCTGCACGGTGAGGCCGCTCATCACCGACTCCGGGCAGTTCATCCCGGACTGCCCGGTGAGCGGGAGGTTCAGCCGGCAGTAGTCGCACCGGCCGCAGGTCGACTGCACCCAGGTGGCGCCGACCCGGTCCCCGACCCGGCGGCTGGTCACCCCCGGGCCGACCTCGACGACCTCACCGGCGGCCTCGTGTCCGACCACCACCGGGTCGAGCGGAGGGAAGGGGAAGACACCCTGGCTGACCCAGAGGTCGTTGTGGCAGACTCCACAGGCGTGGACCCGGATCAGCACCTGACCCGGTCCTGCCGTGGGAGTGGGGATCTCGCGCAGTTCCCAGCGCGCCTTGACCTCGGGTACGACGGCAGCCCACATCGGCCCAACCATCCTTTCCTGTCAGCGGGTTCGCGGCGTGAGGCGGACCGGGAGGGTCTGCACGCCGTTCATGATGAAGGTGACCTGCGGCGCCAGTTCCTGGGCGGGAACGGCGAGTTCGAGGTCGGGGAAGCGCCGGAACAGCGCGGAGAGGGCGATCTCGGCCTCCATCCGGGCCAGCGGCATCCCGATGCAGCGGTAGACACCGTGACCGAAGGAGAGGTGCTCCTTGTCCGACCGGGTGGCGTCGAAGGCGTCCGCGCTGTCGCCGTGCACGGCCTGGTCGCGGCCCACGGCCGCGAAGTTGATCAGGACCGGGTCGCCCTTGGGGATGACCACCCCGCCGATCTCGATGTCCTCCACCGCGAAGCGGAACGGCAGGTGGGCGACCGGCGCCTCGACGCGCAGGGTCTCCTCGATCACGTCCGACCAGCTCACCGCGCCGCTGCGGAGCAGCGCCAGCTGCTCGGGGTGGGTGAGCAGGGCCCGGGTCGCGTTGGCGAGCAGGTTCATCACCGGCTCGGTGCCGGTGGCGAGCAACAGGTGCAGGGTGCCGACGAGTTCGGAGTCGTTCAGCCGGGAGCCGTCCTCCTCCTGGGCCTGGACCAGGTCGCTGGTCAGGTCGTCCCCGGGGTTGCGGCGCTTGGACTCGACGAACTCGTGCATCTCCCGGTGCCACTGCTCGACGTTGGCCGCCGACTCCTCGGGGGTGAGGGTGGTGTCGATGTTCGCCTCGCCGCCGCGGAGCATCTGCACGCGGTCCTCGGCGGGCACGCCGAACAGGTCGCAGATCACCCGGGCCGGCATCGGGCGGGCGAAGCGGGCCTTGAGGTCCACCACCTCGCCGGGTTCGCAGCCGTCCAGCTCGTCCAGCAGCTCGTCGACGGCCTTCTCGACCTCGGCGCGCATGGCCTCGACCCGGCGCGGGGTGAAGGCCCCGGCGGTCAGCCGGCGCAGCCGGGTGTGGTCGGCGCCGTACCGGGTGGTGAGGTTGTCCATCAGCACCCAGCCGATGAGCGGGAAGTCCTCGCCGATCCGGCCCTCGGCGAAGGCCGTCCAGTGCTGACGCGGGTCCTTGGACAGCCGGTGGTCGCTGAGGGCCTGGCGGGCGGTCTCGTGGTCGGTGATCGACCAGCCGAGCACGCCGCCGGGCAGTTCGATCCGGGCGACCGGGCCGTTCGCCCGGATCCGGGCGCCCTCGGCGTGGATGTCGTTTCCGGCGGGGTCGATGACGACGGGTTCGGGGATTGCCATGGGGATCCTCCGGGCGGTCGGTGGGAACGGTCGGACATGGCTGCCGGGCAGGGCCGCACCCAGCGGCGGACCTGCCCGGCAGGGTGTCGGCTAGAGGTAGAGCGTGTTGGGACCGAGCCCGCAGGCGACCCGCCCGTAGAGCTCCAGGTTGGTGTTCGGGTGCAGGATGCCGTGCAGGTTGAGGGTCTGGACGTCCCGCTCGATGCGCTGGATCGGGACGGTGGTGTAGATCGAGGAGCCGCCGCTGGCGGTGTTGAGGAGGTCCACCGCCTCCTTGGCGCGCGAGCAGACCGCGCCGAGGTCGAGCCTGATCCGGGCCCGCTCCTCCAGGGTCCACTCCTCGCCGGTCGGGCCCTTGGTGTCGAGCAGGGCGGCGGCGCGGTGGGCGTGGAACTCCACCTCGTCGATCCTGGTGATGGCGTCGGCCACCTGGAGGTGGGTGATCGGGGCCTCGGCCTGGTTGGCGTACTCGGTGTAGCTGATCTTCCGGCCGGGGAGCCGCTCGAAGAACGCGTCCTTGGCGGCCTTGGCCAGTCCGAGGGCCGGCGCGCCCACCGTGGCGCACGCGGTGGGCATGAACGGCGCCCGGTAGATGGGCGAGTCGGCGTTCGCCACGGAGCGGTGCTGCCCCTGGAGCACCGGGACCATCGGCAGCACCCGCGGCTCGGGGACGAACAGGTCGGTGGCGACGGTGGTGACGCTGCCGGAGCCCCGCAGGCCGGTGGTGTGCCAGTCGTCGACGATCTCCAGGTCCGACAGCGGGACCGCCACCATGATCGGCTGCGGCCCGTCCGGGCCCATCAGCACGGCCGCGTTGGTGTTCCAGGAGCTGTGCAGCGCACCCGAGTTGAACGTCCACTTGCCGTTCAGCAGCACGCCGCCCTCGACCGGCACGGCGACCGCGGTCGGGCTGAGGATGCCGCTCACGCGCACGTCCGGGTCGGCGAAGATCTCGTCCTGCACCTCGTCCGGGAACAGGCCCGCCATCCAGGAGCTGATCGCGTACACCGCCATCACCCAGGCCGTGGAGCCGTCGCCGCGGCCCAGCTCGGCGATCACGTCCACCACGGTGCGCATGTCGGACTCGTAGCCGCCGTAGCGGTTCGGCACCCGGATCCGCAGCAGACCGGAATCGGTCAGCGCCGCCAGGGTCTCGTCGGACAGCCGGCGGTTCTCCTCGTGCCACAGCGCGTTCTTCTGCAGCAGCGGCACCAACTCAGCTGCACGGCTGACCAGTTCATCCCTGGACGGGGATTCCTTGGCTGTCATCGGGGCTCCTCCGAAGTGGGCGGCCCACGCGGGACGGTTCGCCGTGCGGGCCGCGGTCGTTGATCGGCCCTGTCGAGGCTGGCAGTCGGAGGCGGTGCCCGCATCTCCCGGATTGCGGCGCACCCGAGGCATTTCCTGGCCTGCGTTCCGGGCAATCAACCATCGCAATCGGGGAGTTGTCGCCCCTCAGCGCCTGCTGTGAGGCTGTCCGTCACCCGGGAGCCCTGATCGCGCCCGGGACCACCGGAGAAGGAGAGACCATGTCCGCCACTCCCCTGCCCAACACCTCCGAAGCCGCCGCGCTGAGCGCCGTCCCGCAGCGCATCGTCGCCGCCTGGGCCGAGCAGGACGCCGAAGGCTTCGCCGAGGTCTTCACCGAGGACGCCACGCTGATCCTGCCCGGGGACGTCTTCCTGACGAGCCGTGAGGCGATCCGCGCGTTCATGACCCAGGCCTTCGCCGGCCCGTTCAAGGGCACCCGCGTCACGGGCGACCCGGTGTCCGTCCGCCCGCTGGCCGAGAACGTGGCCGTGCTGGTCACCCGGGGCGGCGTGCTGGCCCCCGGGGACGCCGAGGTGACGGCCGAGCGCGCGATCCGGGCCACCTGGGTGCTGGCCCGCGAGGGCGCCGACTGGAAGATCGCCTCGTACCAGAACACCCCCATCGCCGCCTGAGACCCGCCCGGCCGGCTCCGGCCCGCCGTCGCCCCGCCGTCACCCCCGCCTACGACCTGACAGTCTCACCGAGAGGACTTGGCATGCGCCCCTTCCGTATCGACGTCCCGCAGGAAGCCCTCGACGACCTGGACCGCCGCCTCGCGGCGACCCGCTGGCCCGGTGAGCTGCCGGGCGTGGGGTGGCAGCGGGGTGTGCCGCTCGGCTACCTGAAGGAGCTGGCCGAGTACTGGCGCACCGGCTTCGACTGGCGCAAGGCCGAGGCCCACCTCAACACGTTCCCGCAGTTCCTGACCGAGATCGACGGCGTGGACATCCACTTCCTGCACGTGCGCTCGCCGGAGCCGGATGCCATGCCGTTGATCATCACCCACGGCTGGCCCGGCTCGGTGGTGGAGTTCCTGGACGTCATCGGGCCGTTGACCGACCCGCGGGCGCACGGCGGCGATCCGGCCGACGCGTTCCACGTGGTCATCCCGTCGCTGCCCGGCTACGGCTTCTCCGGCCGCCCGCAGGAGACCGGCTGGGACACCGCCCGGGTCGGCCGGGCCTGGGCCGAGCTGATGCACCGGCTCGACTACGACCGGTACCTCGTCCAGGGCGGCGACTGGGGCATGCCGGTCTCGCTCCAGCTCGGCCTGGCCGACCCGGCGCACGTCGCGGGCGTCCACCTCAACATGCTCGCCACCTTCCCGCCGCAGGACCCGGCCGAGTTCGCCAACCTGGGCGAGGCGGACCTGGCCCGGCTGCAGTTCGCCGCGAACTTCGAGCAGGACGGGGCCGGCTGGCGCAAGATCCAGTCCACTCGGCCGCAGACCCTCAGCTATGGCCTGACCGACTCGCCGGTCGGTCAACTCGCCTGGATCGTCGAGAAGTTCAGGGAGTGGACGGCCGCGCAGGAGGTGCCGGAGGACGCGGTCAGCCGCGACCGGCTGCTGACCAACGCCGCGATCTACTGGTTCACCGCCGCCGCGGGCTCCAGCGCCCAGCTCTACTACGAGTCCAACCGGCTGGACTCCGAGTTCATCACCACCTGGGCCGGCCCGTGGCCGCTCGCCGCTCCGGTCGGGGTGGCCGTCTTCCCCGAGGACGCCGTCCGGCCGATCCGCCGCTGGGCCGAGCAGATCCTGCCGACCCTCGCCCACTGGTCCGAGTTCGAGCGCGGCGGGCACTTCGCCGCGCTGGAGGAGCCCGAACTGTTCGTCGGTGACGTCCGCACCTTCGCCCGCCGGGTGCGCTGACCGGAAAATCTCGAACCCGCCCGGCGCCGGCATCGGCGCCGGGCAGAAATGCGGAGGCCCTGCATGGAATCGCCGGTATATCGCGGA
The DNA here is from genome assembly GCF_042721415.1 of Kitasatospora sp. NPDC058444. NCBI lineage: Bacteria > Bacillati > Actinomycetota > Actinomycetes > Kitasatosporales > Streptomycetaceae > Kitasatospora > Kitasatospora sp. NPDC058444. The sequence goes on from NZ_JBHXLL010000040.1 coordinate 27,676, forward strand.
TACGACCAGCGGACGCTGGACCGGCAGTACTCGCCAAGTTCCTGTGTGTCCGACCTGAGTGTCTTCGTGGACCGCTACACCGGCGACAGCGAGAAGGCCCGGGCGGAGTTCGAGGTGCGCCGGGGAATACCATACGGGCCCGAACCGTCGGAAACCCTGGACTTCTTTCCGGCGGGATCCCGGAACGCCCCGCTCATGGTCTTCGTGCACGGCGGCTACTGGCAGGAGTTGAGCAAGGACGAGTCGTCCTTCCCGGCCCCCGGCCTGGTGGGGGCCGGCGCCGCGTTCGCGGCGCTGGACTACGGACTGGCGCCCGACTACCGGCTGGACGAGATCGTCGCGCAGGTCCGCCGCGCCCTGCACTGGCTGCTGGAGCACGCGGTGGAGCTGGGGGTGGACCCCGACCGCGTCCACCTCAGCGGCTCCTCCGCCGGTGCGCACCTGGTCCTGATGGCGCTGCTGGACGACTGGCGGCCGGGCGGCCGCCACCCGGCCGACGCCTTCGCCGGGGCGGTCCTGCTCAGCGGCGTCTACGACCTCGAACCGGTGCGGCACACCTACGTGAACCGGCCGCTGGGGCTCGACGCCGCGGCGGCGGCCCGGCTCAGCCCGATCCACCGGCTGCCCGCGCGACTGCCCGCCCTGGTCGTGGCCAGGGGCGTCGCCGAGACGGAGGAGTTCGGCCGGCAGCACGACGACCTCGTACGGGCCGTCGGGCCGCGCGCGGCCGCCGTGCGCGGGATCGTCGCCGCCGACCGCAACCACTTCGACCTCCCGTTCGACCTCTCCGACCCGGCGTCCGAGCTCGGTGCCGCGGTGTTCGCGCAGGTGGGCCTGTGACCACCCGCGAAGCCGCCGCCGAGCTCGACCGGAACGACCCGCTCGCCGCGGCCCGCAAGTGGTTCCTGGTGCCACCGGGCACGGTGTACCTGGACGGCAACTCACTGGGCGCCCTGTCGGCCGGGGTCCCGGAACGGATGCGCCGGGTCGTCGCCGAGCAGTGGGGCGAGCACCTGATCGGCGGCTGGTACGAGGACGGCTGGTGGGACGCGCCGCTGCGCGTCGGCGACCGGATCGGGCGGCTGCTCGGGGCGGCGCCCGGCCAGACCGTGGCCGGCGACTCCACCTCCGTCCAGCTGTTCAACTCCCTGGTCGCCGCCGCCCGGCTGCGCCCCGGGCGCGACGTCCTGCTGATGGACGCCGCCGGCTTCCCCACCGACCGCTACCTCGCCGCCTCGGTGGCCCGGCTGCTCGGCCTGGAGCTGCGCGAGGCCCCGATGCCCGAGTTCGCCGACGCGCTGGCCGACTGCGGCGACCGGCTGGCCGTCGCCACCGCCAGTGCCGTCGACTTCCGCACCGGTGAGCTCTGGGACCTCGCCGGGCTGACCGGGTCGACCCACCGCGCGGGGGGCGTGGTGGTCTGGGACGTCAGTCACGCGGCGGGCGCCGTCCCGCTCGCGGTGGACCGGGACGGGATCGACTTCGCCGTCGGCTGCGGCTACAAGTTCCTGTCGGGCGGCCCGGGCGCCCCCGCCTTCGGCTACGCGGCCCGCCGCCACCACGAGCACCTCGACCAGCCGCTGACCGGCTGGAACGGCCACGCCGACCCGTTCGCGATGACGCCGGACTACCGCCCCGCCGAAGGGATCGGCCGCTACCGGATCGGCACGCCGGCCGTCCTGTCGCTGCTGGCCCTGGACGCGGCCCTGGACGTGTTCGACGGCATCGACCTGCGGCGCCTGCGGGCCAAGAGCCTGTCGCTGAGCCGGTTCTTCATCGCCTGCGTCGACGAACACCTGGCGGGGCGCGGCTTCGAGCTGGTGACGCCGCGCGAGGACGAGCGACGGGGAAGTCAGCTGACCCTCAGCCATCCGGAGGCCGGCCGACTGATGGCGGCCATGATCGAACGCGGCTTCACGGGCGACGTGCGCCCGCCGAACCTGCTGCGCTTCGGCCTGAACGGCCTCTACCTCTCGCACGCGGAGATCCTCGCCACCGTCGACGCCCTGCGTTCACTGACCTGATCCGGTACCCGGCCTTCCGGATTGCTGAATCTTGGCATTCACCTTACGTCGCCCGCCATGGCCCGATAGCCTGTGGCAAATCTCCTGTTCGGTTTCACTGTTCGATTCGGATGTGGGCTATGGCGGGCGACGACACAGCGGTTCTGGACTACTCCGCATATCTGGCGCTGGATGAACTCATGGCATTGCAGAGGCCGCGCACGGATGTGCACGACGAGCTGCTTTTCATTGTGGTTCACCAGGCGCACGAGATCTTCTTCAAGCTCATCCTCCATGAATTCGCCGAGCTCCAGCGGACGCTCGCCGACGGCGACAGCGGCGGGTCCCTGCGCCAGCTGCACCGGCTGCTCGCCGCCTTCCGGGCCGTGGTCGGCAACGTCGGCCTGATCGAGACGATGACGGCGGATCAGTTCAACGCGTTCCGGTCGGTGCTGAACGGCAGCGGCTTCCAGTCGGCCCAGTTCCGCCAGATCGAGGCGGTACTCGGCCGGCGCGAGGCCGCGATGGTCGGCCAGTACCCGCGGGACAGTGCCGAGTGGGCCGACATCACGGCGGCGACGGCCCGGCCCTCGGTGTTCGACTCCTTGCTCAACTACCTCTCGCTGCGCGGCTATCCGGTGCCCCAGGACCACCTGCAACGGGACACCTCACTGCCGCTGGAGCCGTCGGAGGCGGTGCAGCTGCTGCTGGTGCAGGTCTACCGGGACGGCGGCGTGGCGGCGCAGCTGTGCGAGCGGCTGCTCGACCTGGACGAGCTGATGCAGGAGTGGCGTTACCGGCACGCCAAGATGGCCGAACGGATCATCGGCGCGAAGCCCGGCACGGGGGGCTCGGCCGGCGCCGCCTACCTGCGCGGCACCCTGCACCAGCCGGTGTTCCCCGACCTCTGGGCGATCCGCAGCGAGATGTAGCGGAAGCCGTGACGAGCCGCTGCGAGAACCGTAGCGAGAGGTAGCGAGATGTGAGGCCGGATCCGCGATCCGGCTCACGCTTCCCATCAGGCCACTATTCCACGAGGTGTGGCATGTACCTATCGGAAGGAAAGCCTCGGACCGACCGAACCGACGGTCGTACCCCTGACACCGCGGCGACCGTATGGCCGCTGCACACGGGCGTGGCGGGAATCAGTCTCCGCGGCGCCCGTCCCGGCCACCTACCGGATTCCGCGGCGGCCCTGGCCCGCCTCGCCGAGTGGACCGTCGGGCTGGAGACGGACGACGGACCCGGTTCGACCGAGCGCTTCCCGTTCAAGGAGATCCTCGACCACTACCAGACCGCCGGGCGGAACTACGCGTCACCCGAACTGGTCGACACACTGCAGGAGTTGAACCGCCGGCTGTCGTTATCGGCCCGGCCGGACCACCGGCTGCTGCTCGACTGGCTGCCGAGCACCTTCGACCAGGACGACGGCGACTACGACTCCTACCTGCTCGTCCGGATGCTCGAACGGATCGCCGCCCACGACGGCGAGTCGCGGACCGACGCGGGCCTCGACACCCAGATGCGCGCGCTGCTGGCCGATCTCCTGCTGGCCGAGAGCGAGGCCCTGGCGGTGACGCCGGACGCGCACTGGCAGCGGGTACGGACCCACGCGGTCGTCCAGGCCCTGGCGCGGGTCGCGGAGTTGACCCCGAAGGCTCCCGAACTCTCGCTGGCGGAGGGGCAGTTCGGCCGGGTGCCGGACCGGGACGACCCGGCGCTGGCCGGCTACGGCCGGCGGCTCGCGCAGGCGGTGCTGGACACGACGCCGGAGACCGCCCGGCAGGCGGCCGAGGTCTCGATGCTGCCGTCCACGCCCGTCCACGACGAGCTGATGTTCGTCCGCAGCGTGCAGCTCTTCGAGTTGCTCTACCGGCGGACGTACCGATGTCTGGAACGGGCGCTGACCGCCCTGCGCGCCGGGGACCTCACCACGGCGGCCACCGAACTCGTGGGCGCGGCCGAGCGGGTGGAGAGCACCCCGATCCTCTACCGGGTGCTCACCACGATGTCACGCGAGGGCTTCGCGATCATCCGCGCGCACACCGTCGGGCGCAGCGCCATCCAGTCCCGCGGCTACCGGCAGGTGGAGCGGATCACCGCCCCGCGGCCCCGCACCGCGGCCGACGACAAGATCGCCCGGGTCGAGGTGCCGAGCCCCACCCTCCAGGAGGTCTACCAGGAGCTTGCGTCGACCCTGGGGGAGGACGCGCTGGCGGTGGTGGCCGGACCGATGGCGCGGCTCGACGACAGCTGGCGCGCCATGAAGCGGACCCACTGGGGCATCACCCGGAAGATCATCAAGGACTCCCCCGGCACCGGTGGCACCGCCGGTGCCGACTACCTGAAGGCCACCGCCGAGATACCCCTCTTTCCGGAACTGCGTGGCGCGGGGGAAGGCACCCGCGACCAGGCCCGGAGAACCGCCGCGACCGACGGAGAACACCGTGTCCGATGACGACGACCTGAACAGCCTGCTGCGCCGGAAGATCATGGGGTACATCGTCTCCCAGGCGATCTTCGCCGTCAGCGAACTCAAGGTGGTCGAAAGCCTCGGCGAGGAGGCCGTCCCGGTCGAGGAGCTGGCCCCGCGGGTCGGCGCCGACCCGGACGCCCTGCACCGCTTCCTGCGGGTCCTCACCGCGGAGGGGCTCTTCGTGGAGGAGCCGGCCGGCACCTTCGCCGTCACCCCGCTCGGCGCGCTGCTGCACCGCGACGCGCCCGGCTCGCTGCACCACCTCGCCTCGCTGATGGCCGGCGAGGCGTACCAGGCGTGGACGGCGGCCACCCACGCGCTGCGGACCGGGCTCCCGGCCTTCGAGACCGTCTTCGGCAAGCCCATGTTCGACTGGCTCGGCGACCACCCCGAGGAGCTCGCCGCCTTCAACGAGGGCCAGGCCGGGCTGGTGACGCTGCGGCTGCTGCCCCTGCTCGACCGGGACTGGAGCGGGGTCGGCACGGTCGTCGACGTCGGCGGCGGCAACGGCCGGCTGCTGGGCACCCTGCTGGCCCGCCACCGGCAGCTGCGCGGAGTACTGTTCGACCTGCCGCAGGTGGCCGAGGAGGCCCGACTCGGCCTGGCCGAGCGTGAGTTGACGGACCGTTGCCAGGTGGTGGGCGGCGACTTCTTCACCGCCGTCCCGTCCGGTGGCGACGTCTACGTCCTGGCGCAGATCCTGCACGACTGGGCCGACGACCGGGCCGTGGAGATCCTCCGCCGCTGCCACCGGGCCATGGGGCCGGAGGCCCGGCTGCTCATCCTGGAGCAGGTGATCCCGGACGACTCCCGGCCGCACCCCGCGAAGCTGCTCGACCTGCACATGCTGGTGCTGCTCGGGGGGCGCGAGCGCAGCGAGTCCTCCTGGCGGCGGCTGCTCACCGAGAGCGGCTTCGAGCTCGTCGGGATCGACCGCTCGGCGAGGTCATCGCTGATCGAGGCCCGTCCGGTGGAGGTTCCGGCGGCCCTCGGTGCAGCCGGTCGGCACGAGGAACCGGGGGACGGTCATGGGAGCTCTGCCGACGCGTAGTCAGCCCGCCGCCGGCCGGGGGACTCCCGACTGGCGGCGGCTGATCGACCAACTCCTCGACGGCCGGGACCTCACGGCCGAGGACATCGCCTGGGTGATGGGCCGCGTCATGTCCGGTGCCGCGGCCCCGGCCCAGGTGGCCGGCTTCCTGGTCGCGCTGCGCGCGAAGGGCGAGACGCCGGCCGAGGTCGCCGCGCTGGCCGAGACGACGCTCGGCTACGCCCGTCCGGTCCGGCTCGGCACCCGCGCCCTCGACATCGTGGGCACCGGCGGCGACCGGTCCCACTCGGTGAACATCTCGACCATGGCGGCCCTGGTGGCCGCCGCGGCCGGCGCCACCGTCGCCAAGGTGGGCAACCGCAGCGCGACGTCCAGGTCCGGCGCGGCGGACGTGCTGGAGCGGCTGGGCGTCGCCATCGACCTGGAACCGGAGGCCGTGGCGGGCTGCGTGGCCGAGCTCGGCATCGGGTTCCTGTTCGGCCCGGTGTGCTACCCCGCGCTGGGGCACATCGCCGACACCCGGCGGGCCCTGGGGGTGGCGACGATCTTCAACCTGCTCGGGCCGCTGCTCAATCCGGCCCGGCCGTCCCACGCCCTGGTCGGCTGCGCGTTCCCGGACCGGACCCGGCTGCTGGCCGAGGTGTTCGCCCGGCGCGGGTCGACCGTGCTGCTGGTCCGGGGCGACGACGGCCTGGACGAGCTCACCACCACGACCACCAGCAGCGTCTGGGTGGTCCAGGACGGCACGGTGACCGAGCGGGTGCTCGACCCGCTCGCGCTGGGCATCCCCCGGGCGCGGTCGCACGACCTGCGGGGCGGGGACGCGGCGGCCAACGCGGAGACGGTCCGCGCGCTGGTCCGCGGCGGACGCGGCGCGGTACGGGACGCGGTCCTGCTCAACGCGGCCGCCGCACTGGCCACTTACGACGGCTTCTCCGGTTCGCTGGAGGACGACCTCGCCGCCGGGCTGGAGCGGGCCACCCGGGCCGTCGACTCGGGAGCCGCGGCGGACCTGCTCGCGCGGTGGGTGAAGTACTCCGACCGGAACCGTTACAGCACGACGGAAGAAGTCCGCCGCGCTCGCCCCGACCACAATGTGGATTCGTCGAACCGAGAGGAGGATCATGGAAAGCCGGAGCCTCTATGAGGTGCTCGCCACCGCGCGCCACAGCCGCCGGCCGGCCCTGATGGTCGACGTCAAGTGCCGGTCCCCACGGGACGGGGAGCTGATCGCCGACGAGCAGCTCGAACCCTATGTCCAGGCGTTGTTGGAGGGCGGGGCCGACGCGCTCTCGACCCCCACCGACCCCGACTTCTTCGGGGGCAGCATCGCGATCGCGCGACGCATCCGCCGGGTGGCGGGAGTCCCACTGATGCGGAAGGAGTTCTTCCGGACGGTGGAGCAGATGGACGAGGCGCACGAGGCGGGTTTCGACGCGGTGCAGCTCTCGCTGAGCACCGTCCCCGACCCGGAGCTCTTCGGCGCCATGAAGAGCCGCGCGGAACGGCTCGGGCTGGAGGTCGTGGTCGGCGTCCACAGCGCGGAGCAGCTGGAGCGGGCGGTCGAGCTCGGCGCGATCGCCGTCGGCATCAACAACCGGGACATCACGGCACTCGAACTGGACGACGGCACCGTCAGCCTCAGCGAGGAGCTGATCGCCGGCTGCCCGCCCGAGCTCCTGGTGATCTCCGAGAGCGCCTTCCACACCGAGGCGGACATGACCCGGGCCGCCGGCGCCGGAGCCCACTGCATCCTCGTCGGGACCGCCATCGCCAAGAGCGCCGACCCGACGGCCACCGTCCGGTCGCTGCGGGACGCGGCGAGGGCGGCCTAGGCGTGGCACGGATGGACGCGCCCCCGTCGACCCCGTCCGACCGGCCCGACGACCGGCTCGGACGCTGCCTGAACCGGTTGGACGCCGCACGGCAACGGGCCCTGACGATCTATCTGACGCTGGGCGACCCGCTGACCTCCGACCGGTCGGACCTGGCCCTGGCAGCGGTCGACGCGGGCGCGGACATCCTCGAGTTCGGCCTCCCGACCCCGAACACCCGCCCCCGCGGCGCGGAGATCGCCCGGTCCTTCGAACGCGCCCGCGGCACGGACCAGGAGCAGTCGTGGGAGTGGCTCGGCGAGTTGCGCCGTGCCGCACCGGACCTCCCGCTGCTGCTCCTGGTGTACCCGGAGACGGTCGCCGACCTCGGCTGGGACCGCCTCCTCTCCCGGGCGGCCGCGGCCGGGGTGGACGCGCTGGTGCTCGCCCGGCCGGACGGCCCGGACGACCTGGAGCGCATCGCGGCGGCCGGTCTCAGCGCCGTCCCGGGGATCGCTCCCGCCGCCGACCCGGCCCTGGCCCGGCGGCTGGAGTCGGCGGCCGCCCACCTGACGTACCGGAACCTGGCCGAGCGCACCGGGGCGGACCTCGACCTCGCCGCCGCCACCCGCCTCACCCGGCGGCTCGGCGAGACGGCCGCCCGGCCCTTCCTGGTCGGGTTCGGCATCCGGGACGAGGAGCAGATCCGGGCCTTCGCCCCGGACGCGGCCGGCGTGGTGATCGGGAGCCGGTTGATCAGCGTGCTCGCCCGGACGGAGCCCGCGGCCCGCCCGGACGCGCTGCGGCAGCACATCGGCCGCTGGAAGGCGGCCACCCTTCTTGACGGATCGCCATCGGAGCGGTGACACACATGCGAGTCGACATCATCGGCGGTGGCCCCGGCGGGCTCTTCCTCGCCGTCCTGCTCCGCCGGTACGCCATCGCGGACGACGTGCGGGTCTTCGAACGGAACGGTCCGGAGACGACGTACGGCTGGGGCGTCGTCTTCCCCGAGGGAGCGCTGGACGAACTCGGGCGGGTGGACCCGGCGACCCACGCGGCGATCGTCGACGCCGGCACCACCTGGACCCCGGTGGACGTCCGGTACCGGGGCTCCCGGACGCTGGTGAACGGCAACCGGTTCCACGGCGTCCCCCGGGCCGACCTGCTCGCCATCCTGCGGGACACCGCCACCGGGCTCGGCGCCCGGGTGCACCACCACCACCGGGTGGACAGCCTCGCCGACCACGCCGAGGCCGATCTCGTGGTCGGTGCCGACGGCGTGAACTCGATGGTCCGGCAGACCCACCAGGACGTCTTCCGGCCGAACTTCGAACCGTCAGAGTTCCGTTACGCCTGGTACGGCGTCGACAAGGTCTTCCCCTACTTCACCTACATCTTCCGCGACACCGAGTGGGGCCGCTTCCACGGGTACTGCTACCCGTCGGGCCGGTCCTGGAGCTCGATGATCATCCATGTCGCCGAGGAGACCTGGGAGCGGGCCGGGTTCGCGCGGCTGACCGAGGAGGAGTCGGCGCGCCGCTGCGAGGAGATCTTCGCGGCGGACCTCGACGGCCGGGCGATCCGGACCAACGGCGCGCCCTGGGCCACCTTCCGGCAGCTCGACTGCGCCACCTGGCACCACGGCAACGTGGTCCTGATCGGCGACGCCGCCCACACCGCGCACTGGTCGATCGGTTCGGGCACCCGGCTCGCGATCGAGGACGCCATCGTGCTGGCCGACGAGCTGCGGGCCCGGACCGGAGGACTCGAGGACGCCCTGGCCCGCTTCGAGCGCACCCGGATGCCGAGGGTGGAGAAGTTCCAGCGGGCGGCGCGCAGGTCCGAGCGGTACTTCGAGAACGTGCACCGCTACGCCGACTTCGAGCCGATCCAGTTCGTCTACCAGCTGGTGGCCCGGTCCTGGCGGATCACCCACGCCGACATCGCGGCCCGCGACCCCGAGTTCTCGGCCCGCTTCGACGGCTGGTTCCACGGCCGGGCGACCGGACGGCCGACGGAGCTAGCACCGCCGCCGGCCTTCGCCCCGCTGCGGATCGGCGGGCTGCACCTGGACAACCGCCTGGTGAGCGAGGCCGGGACGCCCGGGACGCTCGGCGGCGGCCTGGTGCTCGACCCGGCCCGCGAAGGAGCCGACCGGGCCGGAGCGGTGGACGCGGCCGGCGCGCCGACCTGCCGCCGGCTCTCCCCGACGGACGACCCCGGGAGCTACCGGGAGGCGGCCCGACGGGCCCTCGACGACGGCTGCTCGATGCTGATGCTCGACCTCTGCGCCGAGCCGTGGCCGGAGCTGGTCGCCGACCCGCCGAAGCGGGCCCTGGAGGCGCTGGAGGCGCTGCGGGCCTGCTGGCCGTCCCCCCGCCCGCTCGCGGTGGCGCTCGGCCCCGACCCGGCCGGCCCCTCTCCCACCGAGCCGGGCACCCTGGTCGCGCTGGCCCGGCAGCTGGCCGGACACGGCGCGGACCTCCTCCTGCTGGAGGCCCCCGGGTCCGCCGGCGAGCAGTCGGGCGTCCTCCCCCTCGCCGACGCGGTGCGCAACGAAGCCGGGATCGCGGTCATGGTGGACGACTCGCTGCGCACCCTCGACCAGATCCACACCGTGCTCGCCGCCGGCTGGGCCGACCTGTGCGTCCTGCGGCCGGCGTCCACCGAGATCCGAATGGAATCATGAGACCGTTCCCGACCGTCTCCCAGTACTGGAACCCGAAGACGGAGACCATGCCGCGCGAGGAACTCGCGCGGTGGCAGTGGCGGAAGCTGCGGCGCGCCCTGGACCACGCCAGGGGGAACTCGCCGTTCTGGCGCGAACGCCTCCCGGAAGGCGTCTCCTCCCTGGAGGAGTACGTCGACCGGGTGCCGCTGGTGCACAAGTCCGACCTGATCGCCGCCCAGCAGGAAGCGCCGGCGCCGTACGGCACGATCCCCTCGACCGATCCGGCGCTGGCGATCCGCTACCACCAGACCAGCGGCACCAGCGGCAACCCGCCGTTCCGCACCTTCGACACGGCGCGCGACTGGGCCTGGGCCGTCGACATGTGGTGCACGGCCCTGTACGGCGCCGGCGTCCGGGCCGGGCAGCTGGGTTGCGTCGCCTTCGGGTACGGCCTGTTCATGGGCTACTGGGGCATGCACTACGCCCTGGAGCGGATCGGCGGCACGGTCGTCCCGATCGGCTCGATGGACTCCCGCAGCCGGGTGCGGCTGCTGATCGACCGCCGGATCGACGTCCTGGGCTGCACCCCCACCTATGCGATGCGGCTCGTGGAGACGGCCCGGGACATGGGCGTCGACCTGGCCGCGGAGGCCAACGTGGGGATCGTGGTGACCGGCGCCGAACCGCGCCCGGAGTCGACCGCGCGCGCGATCGCCGACGCCTTCGGCGCGCGGGTCCTCAACTTCGCCGGGATGACCGAGCTCGCCACCGTCTTCATGTTCGAGTGCCCGGCGAAACCGGGCGGCTGCCACATCATCGAGCCGGGGGTCATCGAGGAGGTCCTGCACCCGGTCACCCGGGAGCCGGTCGGGTACGGGGAGCAGGGTGTCCGGGTGACGACGGCGCTCGGCCGCGAGGGCATCCAGATCTTCCGCTACTGGACCGACGACCTGGTGGTGAAGCGGCCGTGGCACGAGTGCGGCTGCGGCCGGACCTGGGACTGGTACGACGGCGGCATCCTCGGCCGGACCGACGACATGCGCAAGGTCCGCGGCATCTCGGTCACGCCGGTGATGATCGAGGACATCATGCGCGGGTTCGACCAGGTCAGCGAGTACCAGACGATCCTGCGGAACGTGCGCGGGCTCGACACCATCGTCCTGCGGGTCGAGCCGCGGCCCGCCCCGGCCGCCCACCGGTCCGATCCGGCCGAGCTCTGCGAGCGCATCAGCGCCGAGATGAAGCGCCAGCTCGGCCTGCGTCCGGAGGTCGAGCTGGCCGAGGCCGGCAGTCTCCCCCGATTCGAAGTGAAGGCAGCGCGATTCCATGACGAACGAGCCGGTTGACCAGTACGGCGCGGCCGGAGCCCGGCTCTCGCCCGAGGAGGAGCAGCGGCTGCGCGACTGCTACGACGCCCTGCACCGGCTGGCGGCGTCCTGCCAGGTGCCCTCCGTACGGGCGGCGGCCCGGGCCGCGGTCGCCGAGCTGCACGCCGCCCTCGACGGGCAGGCCCTGGAGTTCGAGTACTACAGCCACCGCTGGACGAGCTGACCGGGCCCCGTCCGGGTGAACCGAAAAAATCTTCAAGCACCGGGCGGGCGGATGTAGAGATCCCGACGACGGCACCGATGTCTCATGTGAACGGTGCCCGTGGGTGCCGGATCCACTAGAGCGAAATCGAAAGGGCATGATCGTCATGCAGAAGATCGTCCAGCAGGCCATCGACGAGATGGTGGAGTCCGGCGCCGAGCAGGGGATCCAGGTCGCGGTGTACCAGAACGGCGAGCTGGTGGTGGACGCGGTGGCGGGCACCGCCGACTCCGACGGTCGTCCGGTCACCTCGGACATCCCGTTCTACAGCGCCTCGACCGGCAAGGGCGTGACCGCGACGGTGGTCCACGTCCTCGCCGACCGCGGCGTCCTTGACTACGACACCCCGATCGTCGAGCTCTGGCCCGAGTTCGGTGCCCACGGCAAGGACAAGGCGACCGTCCGCCACGCGCTGACCCACTCCGTCGGCGTCCCGGCGGTGCCGGCCGACCTCACCGTCAAGGACCTGTCCGACTGGGACCGAATGGTCGGCCTGCTCGCCGACTCCGAGCCGTGGTGGGAGCCCGGCACCAAGACCGGCTACCACGCGATGACCTGGGGCTTCGTGATGGGTGAGATCGTCCGCCGGGCCACCGGCAAGCCGATCTCCCAGGTGCTCAAGGAGGAGGTGGCCACTCCGCTCGGCATCGCGGACGAGCTGTACTTCGGCGTCCCGGAGACCGAGCTCGGCCGGCTCGCCCGCCTCGAGGACGCGCCCGGCACCGCCGAGATGCTGGCGATGATGCCCGCCGACATGCCGCTGTTCAAGGCCACTCCGGCGGCCGTGACCCCGAGCGCCGACTACGGCAACAACCCGGTGGTGCTCACCTCGGACATCCCCTCGGGCGGCACCATGACGGCCCGCGCCGTGGCCAAGATGTACGCCGCGCTGCTCGGCGAGGTGGACGGTGTCCGGCTGATCTCCGAGGACCGACTGCGCGAGGTCACCGCCGTGGCCACCGCCGACGTCGACCAGATGATCGGCTTCCCGATGCCGCGCGCCCTGGGCTACAACCTCGGTCGCCCGGGGACCAACCCGCAGGACACCCTGTCCGTGTTCGGCATGCCCGGCATGGGCGGCAGCACGGCCTACGCCGACACCGAGACCGGCATCGCCTTCGCGCTGACCAAGAACCGCTTCTTCCCCGGTCCGGCCTCCGCCGTCGACCACCTCAGCGAGGTCATCGCCAAGGCCGCCGCCAGCTGAGACCTCGGTCCGGGCCGAGCCCCCGAACCCGCGGCTCGGCCCTCGACAGTGCCCGAAACCAGAACACCGTCACCCGAGGGGGACCACGCATGGCAGTGACAGAGAGACCCACCGGCAGCAGAGGCCGCGAGGCCCAGGCCACCAAGAAGGTTCCCACCCTCGAAGGGCTCCGCGGGCTGGCCGCCGTCGGCGTGCTCGCGTACCACGTGGCCTACGAGGCCAACGTCAGCCACTCCATGGCCGAGCCGGGGCACAACCTGTGGAGCGTGCTGGCCAACGGCCTGGAGGTGTGCCTGTCGCCCTTCTTCGTGCTGTCCGGCCTCCTGCTCTTCCGCCCGTTCGCGCGCGCCGCGATATCCGAGACCAAGCGCCCCGCCACTCTCCCCTTCCTCTGGAAGCGGGCGCTGCGGATCGTTCCGGCCTACTGGGCCATGGCACTGGCCGTGCTGCTGCTGCTCGACTGGGACAAGATCGACGGGCTCTGGTTCCTGCTCAAGCCCATCCTGATGGTGCACTTCGTGCTGACCAGGAACCCGATGGACTGGATCCCCGGTCTCGAGCCGACCTGGACCGTCCCGACCGAGCTGGTGTTCTACCTGAGCCTGCCGCTGGTCGGCTGGCTCGTCCAGAAGTTCGCGTCCGGCGGTGCCGACGAGAGCCGCCGGGCCCGCCGACTGGTGCTGCCGCTGTCGCTGATCGCGCTGGCCAGCCTGGGCTGGACCACCTTCGCGTACCTGCCGGCCATGAAGGCCGACGTCTTCTACTACTCGTTCTTCCCCTTCGGCTCCTTCAGCTTCTTCGCCGGAGGCATGGCGCTCGCGGCCCTGCTGGCCTACGCCGAGACGAGGACCGAGCCCCCCGCGCTCTTCCGGATGGTGGCCGCGCGCCCCAACCTGTGCTGGCTCGGCGCGGGCGTGGTGTTCCTGCTCAACATCCCCAAGCCCTTCGGCATCCCGGGCATGGGCACGTACGGCGGCCTGGCCCAGGAGCTGACCATCCAGGTGCTCACCATCCTCTTCGCGATGCTGGTGGTGCTGCCGCTGACCGTCCCGGGCGTCAGCTCGCGGCTGATGGACGGCGTGCTCGGCAACCCGCCGGTGCGTTTCCTCGGGCGGATGTCGTACGGCATCTACCTCTGGCACCTGCCGATGATCCACTTCTGGTTCAAGAACGGAAGCGTCTTCGGCAACCCCGCGGTCCCGGTCGGCGCGTTCGTCGGCAAGGTGGGCTTCTGGGAGCTGCTGGCCTTCGTCCTCGCGGGCAGCGTGCTGCTGGCCACGGTGAGCCACTACCTCATCGAGCGTCCCGCCGAGCGGCTGCGCAACCTGGTGGGGGCGCGCCCGTGACCGAGGCGGACATACCCGGCACGGCCGGGGCGCACAGCCCCATGCGGTACCAGGACCTTCCGCAGCGGATCAACGTCGCCGACTGGTTCGTCGACCGCAACGACGGCGGGCGGACCGCGCTGATCACCCATGACGGACACACCACGTACGCCCAACTGGGCAAGCTGGTCAACCGGGTGGGCAACCTGCTGCGCGGCCTCGGCATCGGGCGGGGCGACCGGGTGCTGATGGCGCTGAGCGACGGCGTCGAGTACGTGGCGACCTGGTACGGCGTGCAGAAGATCGGTGCCGTCACGGCGGAGGTCTACAGCTACCTCCTCCCGAAGGACTACCGGTACTACCTGGACTACGTGAAGCCGTCGATCACGGTGGTGGACCGGGCGACGGTGGCCGCGCTGCGCGAGGCCGGCGAGCGCAACCTCCTGGTGATGGGTCTGGCGCCGGAGGAACTGCGCGAGGGCGAGCTGCACTTCGAGACGCTGCTGGCCGCGCAGGCGGACGAGCTGACGGCGGTGGACGTCGACCTGGACGACATCGTCATGTGGAAGTTCACCACCGGCAGCACGGGCGCGCCCAAGGCCGTCCTGGTGCCGGCCCGCAGCCCGGTCCTGAGCTTCGACTGGTACGCCCGCGGCGTCCTCGGCCTGCGCCCGGACGACGTCGTGCTGCCGGTGCCGAAGCTGTTCTTCGGCTACTCGCGGGACACCGCGGTGCTGTTCCCGTTCGGGGTCGGCGCCGCCGGAGTCGTCTTCCCGGAGCGCAGCACCCCGGACCGGATCTTCGACCTGATCGAGGAGCACCGGCCGACCGTCCTGGTCAACGTGCCGACCATGATCAAGTCGATGGTCGACCACCCCGACGCCCGCAGCCGGGACCTGAGTTCGCTCAGGCTCTGCATCTCGGCCGGCGAGGCGCTGCCCGGCGAGCTGCACCGGAGGTGGCTGGACACCTTCGGCGTCGAGGTGATGGACAGCATCGGTTCCTGCGAGGTCTACCACGCCTACATCTCGAACCGGCCCGGTGCGGCCCGGATCGGCAGCCTGGGCACGGTGGTGCCGGGGTACCAGGTGAGCGTGGTCGACCAGCAGGGCGATCCGCTGCCGGACGGTGAGCTCGGCGTCCTCCAAGTGGTGGGCGAGACGGCCGCGTTGGGCTACTGGGAGGCGCCGGAGCAGACGGCCGTGACCTTCCCCGCGGAGCACACCGTGCGCACCGGTGACCTCTTCACCCGGGACGAGGAGGGCTACTTCTACTACCGGGGCCGGGCCGACGACCTGTTGAAGGTCCACGGGGTCTGGGTGTCACCGATCGAGATCGAGGCCTGCCTGCTGGACCACCCGGCCGTCGAGCAGTGCGCGGTCGTCGGTTACGAGGAGGACGGCCTCACCCTCACCCGGGCGTACGTGGTCGCGAGCGCCGAGGTCTCGGCCCGCGAGCTGCAGGACTTCGCCCGCGCCCGGATGTCGCCGCAGAAGTACCCGCGGGACGTGCGGTTCGTGGTCACGCTGCCGCAGACCGCCAACGGCAAGGTGGACCGCAAAGCACTCCAGCGGCTCTGAGCGGCTCCGGCGGCAGGCCGGACGGGACGGTCACCGGCGCGGCAGGCACCATCGCCGCGCCGGTGACCGCTGTGCGTTCGTACCGGCCGCAGAAGAAGTCCGAAGAATCTTCCCGGCGGATGTCGAAGTCGCGTCGTCTGATCCGACTACCTAGTGCAGGGCAGAGATGCCGGCTGCTGCGGCCGCCGGGGACGGAGTGGACGCCGCCCCGACGGCCGCACCGGAGCTCGCGGCGATGCTCGCAGCAGTGCTCGTATCGGTGCTCGTATCGGTGCTCGTATCAGTGCCTGAACGAAGCTCGGAACGGAGCTCGGAACGGAGGAAACCCCTTCACGCCCCACTTCTCGTGTCGTGCGGTGTCCGCAGGGCGCCGCGGCCCGTCACGGGCCTTCTCCCTCACTCCTTTCGTGCGATCTGACCTGCGTGAACGCGTCGTTCCGCGGTGATCGTCCGGCCGCTTCGCGGCCCGTGGGCGGTTCTTGACCGTCTTCCGCGCCCCGCTGTTACATAGCGAGGGTCGCCGACCGCAGTTGAAGCCTGCGCACCCACCGCCGCCCCGCCGGGCGCGGGTCGGCTGCCGGACAGACCGTTTCCGTTCACCTGGTGCACTCGGCTGCACCGCTGTCGTCCACGATTCGGAGACCGTTGATCATGCGGAACCACGAGGACCGATCCTGGCCTGCCACCGGCGTCCCGCGAGGGAGCACGGTGGTCGTCCTCCACACGGCGAAGCACGGCTGGCTGGCCGGCGCCGAACGGCGCGTCAGGGCGCGCCCCGCCGCCGTCCGCGAGGAGTTCGCGCTGGCCGGCCAGGCGGTCGGCACCGAGCCCCTCCGGCCGGCGACCGACCCGCAGGGGCTGGTCTTCGGTACCGCCGACGACCGCGCCCGCGCCCGGCTGCTCACGGTGCTGGCCGAGGTGCTGCCCGACCGCCTCCTGGAGAACGAGATCGAGCGGCTCTACCGCCACGGCGGCGACGCCGAGCGGCGCGGGGTGCTACGGGCGCTGGAGCTGCTGCCGGACTCCGTCGTGCGGCTCGGCCTGGAGCTGGTCGCCGACGGCCTGAGCAGCGACGACCCGCGGCTGATCGCGGCGGCGATGGGCCCCTTCGCGGCCGAGCACCTCGACCAGGAGCGGTGGCGGCAGGGCGTGATGGCCTGCCTGCTCACCGGTGTGACGCTGTCCGCGGTGGCGCGACTGGTCCCCCGCACCGACTCCGAACTGCTGCGGATGGCCGACGGCCTGGCCCGGGAACGGCGGGCGGCCGGACGGGAGATCGGCCCCGACCTGCGCTCCCTGCTCGGCATGACGGTGCTGTTGGCGCTGGTGCCGCCGCGCTCTCCGGACGGCCGGCGCTGAGCGGCTCCGAGCCGGTGCTGTCCGGGGCACCTCGCGGTGGTCGCCCGGTGCCGCTCCGGGCCCCGGGTGGCCGGTGGCCCCTCCCCCGTGGTGCGTCACCGGCGGTCCGTCCCGGACGGTCCGTCACCCGTGGTTCGTCGCCTCGGCACGGGCCTCCAGGTAGCGGCGCTCGGGAAGACTGCCGGTCTGCCGGGCGGCCTCCCGGTAGCTGTCCCGGGCCGCCGCCAGATCGCCGCTCATCTCCAGCAGATGGGCACGGACGGCGGCGAGCCGGTGGTGGCCCGCGAGCCGGCCGTCGGCCTCCAGGGTCGCCAGCAGGGCCAGCCCGGCCGCCGGGCCCCGGGCCATCGCGAGGGCGACCGCCAGGTTGAGCGTCACCATCGGTCCGGGGGCGAGCTGTTCCAGCAGCTCGTACAGGGCCACGATCTGCGGCCAGTCGGTGTCCTCGGCGTGCACCGCCTCGCCGTGCACGGCGGCGATCGCCGCCTGCACCTGGTACGGCCCCGTCACCATCCGCGGGAGGGTCTCGGCGATCAGCGCCAGCCCCTCCTTGAGCGCGGCCTGGTCCCAGCGGGAGCGGTCCTGCTCGGCGAGCGGGACGAGACTGCCGTCGGGCCGGGTGCGGGCCGGCCGGCGGGCGTCGGTCAGCAGCATCAGCGCCAGCAGGCCCGCGACCTCGCCCTCCCCGGGCAGCAGCCGGTGCAGCTCGCGGGTGAGGCGGATGGCCTCGCGGGCGAGTTCGGGCTGCTGGAGGTCGGGGCCGCTGGTGGTGGTGTAGCCCTCGTTGAAGATCAGGTAGAGCACCTGGAGCACGACCGCCAGGCGTTCCGTGCGCTCGTTCTCCGGCGGCATCCGGAACGGCAGCCCGGTGGCCTTGATCCGCTGCTTGGCCCGGCTGATCCGCTGGGCCATGGTCGCCTCGGGGACCAGGAAGGCGTGCGCGATCTGCGCGGTGGTCAGACCGCCGACGGCCCGGAGGGTGAGCGCGACCTGCGAACCCGGGGTGAGCGAGGGGTGGCAGCACAGGAAGAGCAGGGTGAGCATGTCGTCCTGCTCGGCCGCCTTGGGCTCCTCGCCCGGGCCGGGCGTCACCGTCTCGTCGGCCGGGGTGAGCGCGGCGACGGTGGCCTCACGGCGCTGGCGGGCCTGCTCGCTGCGCAGCCCGTCGATCACCCGGCGGGCGGCCACGGTGATCAGCCACGCCCGGGGGTTGTTGGGCACGCCCTGGTCGGGCCACTGGACGGCGGCTGCCAGCAGGGCGTCCTGGACGGCGTCCTCACAGGCGTCGAAGTGCCCGTAGCGGCGGACGACCGCGCCGAGGACCTGCGGTGCCAGCGATCGGAGCAGGCCCTCGACCCGGGCGTCACGGTTCATCGGGTTCAACTCTCCGTATCGGCTTCGAAGACGACCTGACGGACCTCGATGCCGGTGTACCGGGCGTCGGGGATCAGGCCGGCCAGTTCGACCGCGCGCTCCTTCGACGCGCAGTCGACCAGGTAGTAGCCGGCGAGGAACTCCTTGGCGTCCAGGTACGGGCCGTCGGTGACCGCCGGACGGCCGTCCCGGACCCTGACCGTGGCGCTGCCGGACGGATCGGCGAGGGCCTGGGTCATCACCATCTCGCCGGTGTCGAGGATCTTCTGCTGGAACGTGGCGTGCCCGGAGAAGACCGCGTTCCGCTCCCCCTCCGGCAGGCCGTCCCAGATGACCGGGTTCATATGGATCAGCAGCATGTACTTCATTCCATCATTCCTTGGTCCTTTGCGCGGTCGGCTGGTGCTCTGCACCTGAGACGTCGCCGCGAGCGGCCCGCCCTCGACATCCAAGCCGAGATCCCGCCCCTTCGCCCGAGTTTCGGCCGGAGATGTCGAGACCGCACCGGCTGGTCCGACGTACCGGGTGTGACGGCACCCGTGGATGCCGAGTGCCCCGAGAAATCCGGAAGGACCCCCTGATGAGCGACACCTCCCCCCCGAGCGGGCCCGCGCCCCGGGCCGGACGGAAAGAGTGGATCGGCCTGGCCGTCCTCGCCCTGCCCACCCTGCTGGTCTCGATCGACGTCTTCGTCATGCTGCTGGCCCTGCCCAGCCTGTCCGAGGACCTGCACGCCAGCGGCGTGCAGCAGCTGTGGATCACCGACATCTACTCGTTCATGCTCGCCGGCCTGCTCGTCACCATGGGGTCGATCGGTGACCGCATCGGACGGCGCAGGCTGCTGCTGATCGGCGCCGGCGCCTTCGGCCTCGCCTCGGCCGCCTCCGCCTACGCCGTCAGCCCCGAGATGCTGATCGCCTCGCGCGCCCTGCTCGGTGTCGCCGGCGCCACCCTCGCGCCGGGCACGCTGTCGCTGATCACCACCATGTTCCAGGACGCCAAGCAGCGCGGTGCCGCCTTCGGCATCTGGGGCGCGTGCTTCTCGGCCGGCGCCATCATCGGACCGATCATCGGCGGCACCATGCTCGACCACTTCTGGTGGGGCTCGGCCTTCCTGCTCGGTGTCCCGCCGATGGTGCTGCTGCTCGTGCTCGGCCCGGTCTACCTGCCCGAGTTCCGCAACCCGGAGTCGGGACGCCTGGACCTGATCAGCGTGGTGGAGTCGATGGCCGCCGTGCTCCTCGCCATCTGGGGCCTGAAGGAGATCGCCAAGGACGGCTGGGAGCCCGCGTCGATCGCGGCCGTGCTGGTCGGCATCGGCTTCGGCATCCTCTTCGTCCACCGCCAGCGCCGCCTCGCGGACCCGCTGCTCGACCTCAGCCTGTTCGGCAACCGCGCGTTCTCGGCGGCCCTGGTCAGCCTGTTCCTCGGCACCATGCTCACCGGCGCGGTGATGTTCTTCGTCACCCAGACGCTGCAGCTGGTCTACGGCCGTGACCCGCTCCACGCGGGTCTGTGGATGCTGCCGGCGATCCTCGCCAACACGATCAGCTTCGGTGTCTCCCCCAAGCTCGGCCAGCACCTGCGCCCGGCGTACGTCATCAGCGGCGGGCTGGTCCTCGCCGCCGTCGGCATGCTGGTGATCACCATGGCGGAGCCCGGGTCCAGCCCGGGCGTGCTGATCACCGGCTTCGCCATCGTCTTCCTCGGCTCCGGCCCGATGGTCACCCTCGGCATGGGCCTGGTCATGGGCTCCGCGCCGCAGGAGAAGGCCGGGTCCGCGGCCGCGCTCAACGAGACCAGCGGCCAGCTCGGGTTCGCCCTCGGCATCGCCGCCCTCGGCAGCATCGGCACCGCCGTCTACCGCGGCGCGCTCGACCTTCCCGACGGCCTGCCCGCCGACGCGGTCCGGGCGGCGAAGGACTCCCTCGCGGGCGCGACGGAGGCCGCCGGATCGCTGTCCGGTCAGCTCGCCCAGGCCCTCCTCGCGCCCGCCCGGGCCGCCTTCGCCGACGAGCTCCACACCGTGGTCACCGTCTCCGGCGTCCTGCTGGTCGCCACCGCCATCCTGGTCTCCTCCCTGCTCCGCCACGTGCCGCCCACGGGCCAGGCCGCGGCCGAGAGCGCCGCGGAGGGCACCGATGACTCCGTCCCCGCGGCCGGCTGACCGCGGCGCCCCGCCCGCCCGGCCCTGACGGGCGGGCACCCCGCACGGCCACGATGCCCGTGCCTGCCGACGACCCTCGCGGTGTCGGGAGGCACGGGCATCCGACCGTCCGGGGGCCGCCATCCGTCCCACTCCCCCTCCCTCTCCCCGTCCCCTCCCCTTCCCCCCGAACAACCGAACGAAAGAAGAGGGCCGTCGATGTCGAATCCCCCGCCCCGTGTTCGACGTACGGGCATCGGTGGCGCCGTGTGCCGGTCGAAGGACCGGACGGCGCGTCCGCCACCCCGGAGAAAGGGACTGCCTTGAACTCCCTGTTACCCGCCCGAGCGATGACGCTGCCGTCGCTGGAGGGCCTGCGGGCCGTCGCCGTCGTCTTCGTCTTCGCCAACCACGCGCTGCTCCTCCCCGTGTTCTCGGACCCGTCCGCCCACTCCGTCTTCAACACCCTGACGGGCAACGGGCGCGTCGGCTTCCTCGCCGTCTCCGTCTTCTTCGTCCTCAGCGGATTCGTGCTCACCTGGTCGGCCAAGCCCGGCCGCAGAACCGTCGACTTCTGGCGGCGCAGACTCATGCGCATCGGCCCCTCCCACGTCCTGATCGCGGTCGTCGCCCTGGGCCAGTTCGCCGCCGCGGGCGACACCATCCGGTGGGTCCCGGCCATCGCCGGCGTCCTCCTGGTGCAGACCTGGTGGCCCGACCAGGACGTGATGCTGTACCAGTTCAACGGCCCGAGCTGGACCCTCTCGGTGGACCTGCTCTGCTACGCGCTGTTCCCGCTGCTGATCCGGTTCGTCAGGCGGCTGGACCACCGGGCCCTGTGGCCCTGGCTGCTCGGCCTCGGCGTGACGGCCGCCCTGCTCCCGGTGATCAGCCAGCCGCTGCTCTCGGGGTACCCGCCGAGCTTCTACCCCGCCGGGTCCTGGCCCCAGATGTGGGCGCTCTGCTTCTTCCCGCCCGTCCGCACGATGGAGTTCGTAATGGGCATGCTCCTCGCCCGGATCGTCGCCGAGGGGCGGTGGCCGAGGATCCGCGTCCTGCCGGCCGTCCTGCTCAACCTCGCCGTCTTCCTGCTGCTGGCCCACCTGCCGGCCGTCTTCATGGTCGCGGCGCTCTACCCGGTCCCGGCCGCGCTGCTGATCGGCGCGCTCGCCGCCGGCGACCGCTCCGGCAGACGCTCGATCCTCGACACCCGCTTCATGATGTGGCTCGGGGAGCTGTCCTTCGCCTTCTACATCGTCCACATCACCGTGATCTTCGCGGCGCACGCGGCGTTCTCAGGCCAACTGGTGGGCTACATGGGCCGGTACACCCCGACGACGTTCTCCACGCCCGTCGCCGTCCTGTTCATCCTCGGCCTCTACGTCCTCTGCCTGGCGGTCGCCTGGGTGCTGCACAGGACCGTCGAGGTTCCGGCCATGCGCCGGTGGGGCTCACCGAAGGCCCGACCCGCCCCCGGCCGCCCGCATCCGGAGCGCCGGCTCCGGACCTGATCCCGTCACCGCGGGGGAGTGCGCGGAGCACCGGGAAAGCAGGAAGCCCGGGGGCCACGAGGCCCCCGGGCTTCCGGGCGACCGGTCAGGCGGAGAAGCCGTCGCTGAAGACGATCGGCCGGAGCTCGATGCCCAGGCCCTCGACCGCGGCGTCCGGGATCATCGCGGCGACCTCGTGGGCGCGCTGCTCGTCCTTGACGTCGACGACGTAGACACCGCCCATGTACTCCTTGGCCTCGGCGTACGGACCGTCCGTCACCGCGGGCACCCCGCCGCGCACACTCACCACGGAGCTCTGGTCGACCCCGGCCAGCGCCAGGGTCCCGACGAACTCGCCGGTCGCCTTGAGCTTCTCCATGAACCCGCCGTGCCCCTGGAAGACGGCGTTGCGCTCCTCCTCCGACATCGCATCCAGGACCGCGGCGTTCGGGTACATCATGATCAGGTACTTCATGGTTCCGCTCCCTGCGACGAGAGGCGCCAGCTGCGCCCCCTCCACTACATCGTCGGCGCCGACGCGCCGCTCTCGACATAGTGGCGAAGAAGTGGTTCCCCTCCCAATCGGATCGCCGGAGTCCGCTTCACGATGTCGGGACGCCGAAGGCGGAGGGCGGCACCGGTCGACGGGAGGCGCGCAGGACGCGCAGCAGGGTGCGCGGGCGCATCAGCGACTCCGGGGAGGCCACCAGCCCGGCGATCCGCACCAGCGCGTCGGTCACCCGGGGGTCGTGGACCGCCGCCCGCTGCGCCAGCGCGGCGTACCGGTTGACCAGGGCGGTCTGGAGGTTCCGCTTGCCCTTGACACCCGGGTAGCCCAGGTCGGTCACCGCGGCGAACGACCACGGGGAGCGGATCTCGCGGGCGATGTCGCGGAAGTAGGCCTGGGGCCTGGGCAGCAGCCGCCCGGCAGTGTGCCGGCGCAGCACCAGCGCCTGCAGCGAGGCCGAGGTCATGCCCTGGGCGTAGGCGGGGTTGAAGCTGCAGATCGCGTCGCCCATGACGAGCAGCCCGTCGGGGAAGCGCTCCAGCCGGTCGTAGTCCCGGCGGACGCTGGCCGGGAAGCGGAAGCGCAGCGGTTCGTCGAGCGGTTCGGCGTCGCGGATCGCCTCGTAGATCTCGGGGACGGGCAGCGACCGGACGAAGGCGTGGAACCCTTCCGGGTCGGTGGGCGGGTGGTCGCCCAGGAGCCCGGTCACCGACAGCTCCACCCGGTTGTCGTCGCCGGGCACCCGGTAGAAGAACGCTCCGCGCGGGTGCGAGGGCGTGGCCGCCGGGATGATGGCGATGTCGCTGTCGAACGGGTCCTTCTCCAGCCGGTAGTGGCGGGTGGTGTACGCCAGGTCGATCTCGATCCGTTCCTCGGGGGGCGCCTGGTACCCGAGGTCGGCCAGCCACAGCGGGGTCCGCGAACCGCGGCCGGTGGTGTCGACGACCAGGTGCGCGGAGAGCGTCTGCTCCTCGGCTCCCGGGGTGCGCGCCTGCACCCTGACCCCGGTGACCCGGCGTCCGGAGGCGTCCGTCACCGGGGCGATGACGTCGTGCTCCTCCAGGAACGACACCTCCGGCAGCGCCCGCACCCGCTCGCGCAGGTGGTACTCCAGCACCGGCCGGGTGGCGGGCACGGACGGCAGGCCGGTGCGGGCGGGGCTCAGCCGCAGCCCGTTGAAGTACCACTGGATGTCGTTGCTGAAGTCACCGGGCCGCACCCCTGCGCCGATCAACTCGTCGGTGAGGCCCGGGAACAGCGACTCCATGATCTGGTGACCGCGGGCGACCAGCCCGTGGGCGTGGTTGCCGTGCGGGACGCCGCGGCGCGGGCCGCGGACCCCGAGGATCGTGTCGCGTTCGACGATCACGACCCTCGGATAGGACTCGGAGAGCACCCTGGCCGCCAGCAGGCCCGCAATGCTTCCGCCGAGAACCACGGCACATTCGTCGGTACGGGTGGCCATGAAGGTCCCCTCTCTCGGTTTACCGGTCGGGTAGGGCGGTCAGTTCCCGGACGGCCGGAACTGGCCCGGGGTGCGGCCCTCCCCGGCGGGGCCGCGGTAGGCCTGGGCGATGTCCAGCCAGGCGTCGGCGTCCTTGCCCTCGGCGGTCAGGGCGAGGTCGTCGCGGTGCCGGCGCCGGGTCACCAGGAGGCAGAAGTCGACGGCGGGACCGCTGACGCGCTGCTCCGCCTCGGCGGGGCCGAACTCCCAGCGGGCGCCCGACGGGGCGGTGATCTCGAAGCGGAACTCGCCCTCGGGCGCGCCGAGTCCGTGCGCCTGGTACCCGAAGTCCCAGGTGCGGACGGCGAATTCGACCAGGTAGCGGAGCCGGTCGGTGTGCTCGCGGTGCACCCCGAGCGTGTCGGCGATGTCCTGGCCGTGGCCGAACAGCTCCATCATGCCGGCGGCGGCGAGCACGGGCGCCGGCAGCGGGCGGACCAGCCACGGCACCGGCTGACCGGCCGGGACGGCGGCCAGGGCCTGCTCGGCGGTCCGCCGCTCGACGTTCCAGCGCTCCAGCAGGAGCTTCGGCGCGCCGGACGCCAGGTAGGGCGCCAGGTAGGGCTTGAGGGACTGCTGCACCGCACCGTCGAAGTCCTGCCCGACGCCGGCGGCCAGCGCCTTGAACGCCTCGGGGTCGGCCGCGGCCGTTCCGGCCAGCTTGAAGGTGGCCGCGAGGTGGGCGATCTGGTGGGCGATGGTCCAGCCGGGCGCCGGGGTGGGCCGCGCCCAGTCGGCGTCCGCCAGGTTCGCCACCAGGGCTTCGACGGCGTCGCCGTCCGCCGCCAGGGCGGATATCACGTCCTGTGAGCCGGGCATGCCTGTTCCTTCCGTCAGGGGGATCCGGAGATGCCGACGCCGTCTCGACGCGCTCCACGGCGCGTCGGATCGGGGGCCAGCCCAGTATCGGCCGGGCGGATATCGGCGGGCTTCTCTGCTCGTGCTGTGCGCACGGCGGGCTTCCGGACCAGCCCGAACGTCCTTCGTGCCGGGCACTTCGGCGGAACACGGCAGGCCGGCCGACCGGCGGAATCCGTCGGTCGGCCGGCCTGCCGGCTGTCGAGCATGGGGTCGGTGGGACAGTGGTCGGCGGGGCAGTGGGTCAGTGGGTCGGTGACGCGGTGGGTCGGTGGGTCAGTCGGCCGCCGGCTCCAGGCCGGCCAGGGCGAGCCGGTGCCGGCGGCTGATGTACCAGGCGGCCGCGCCGCACAGCAGGGCGAGCGCGGAGACCGCCACCAGGACGGCGGATGCCGAGGAGACCAGGCTCGCCAGCAGCAGCGGCCCCATCAGGCCGCCCAGCCGGTTGAACAGGGAGACCCACCCGGTGGTGCGGCCGCGCCGTTCCGGCTCCGCCAGGTCGGCCGCGATCGGGAGGAAGATCGCCGCCATCGAGTTCACCGAGAACAGTGCCGCCACCAGCGCGCCGGCGGCGATCCAGCCCACCTCGGCCACCGCGCCGCTGGCGGTGAGCGCCAGCAGCAGCACGGCGGTGGCGGTGGCCAGGCCCGCCGCCATCGAGGTCGGGCCGTAGCGGCGGTAGCCCAGCATCAGCAGCAGGGCGCACGGGATCATCACGATCGCCGCGACGGTGAGCATCAGGTTCGCGGTGTGCACCGGTACGCCGCCGATCCTGGCCAGGCTCGGTACCCAGGTGGTGAGGCCGAAGGTGAGCAGTCCGATCAGGGTGGCGAAGGCGCGCTGGAGACCGTGGGTGAGGGCCCGTGAGGACCGGGGCAGGTGCGGGACGGCCGGTGCGGCCTTGGCCACCGCCGGGGCGGGGGCCGAGGTGCGGTTGGGGACGAAGGGGGTGAGGAGGGCCAGGACGGCACCGGTGGGGGCGCCGATCAGCCAGAGGATCCGCCAGCCGAACACGGGTTCCAGCCACAGTGCCGAGCCGGCGGCGACCAGGTAGCCGACCGCGGTGGCGACGACGGATAGCGCCACCACCACCGATCCGCGGACCTTCCCGCCGACGGTCTCGGTGAGCAGGGTGATCAGCAGCGGGGCGAGGCCGCCGACCGCCAGGCCCATCAGGCCGCACATCACCAGGTTCCCCTCGAACGTGGGCATCGAGCCGCACATGCTGGTGGCGGTGAAGCCGAGGGTGGCGATCAGGTAGGAGCTGCGCCGGCCGATCCGGTCGGTGAGCACGCCGAACAGCAGCGCTCCGGCCGCCGTCCCGGTGAGCCCGCAGACCGCGAGCAGCGAGGCCGTCCGCGGATCGAGCCCGTACTCGGCCCGCAGGCCGGGGATGACGAAGCCCAGCGTCGAGGTCTTGCTGATGTCGACGGTCAGGGCGGCCGTACCGATGAAGGCGACGAGCAGCCGGCCGCGCCGCCCCGTCCCGGAGTCGGCGGCGGTGGATTCCGGCCGCCCGCGCAGGGCGGCGCCGGCCACCACGAGGAGCAGGCCGGCGAGGGCGGTGAACATCTCCGGCATCTCCGACAACGCCATGCCGTGCAGCTTCCGCCCGTCGTCGGCCGGCATGTGGGCCATCGGCATCGCGGGGTCCATGGCGAAGGAGTGGTGGAAGGCCACCGCGGAGGAGACCAACACGATCAGGCTGCCCAGGGAGAGGAGCACTGTGGCGCCGGTCGTTCGGCCGGGGGCTGTGGTGGACAAGAGCGACCTCCGTTGACCGCTGGTGTGGTGATCGCGCGCCGGGGCGTCGACATTTCTCCTCCGGCCGTCGGCCACCCCGGAATGTCGCGCTGAGTGACTGGAAAGCTATGCCCGGCGCCGGGAGGGCCGCTTCTCGCATTGTGCGGGGATCCGAGGGTTGTCGGCGCGAACGTCCCTGACATAAGGGCATTTTGCTTCACTGAGGGAATGAGTCCGCGTCGCCCCGATCCCGGTGCCCGTCCGGCGCTGGTGGACATCGCCGCCCGGTTGCTGGCGGAGGAAGGACCGCAAGCGCTGTCCGCCCGCCGCATCGCCAGCGAGATCGGCACCTCCACCATGGCCCTGTACACCCACTTCAACGGAATGCGCGGGCTGGTGCGCGCCATGGTCCATGAGGGGTTCACCCGGCTCCAGCACTACTTCACCCTGGTGGAGTTCAGTGACGACCCGGTGAACGACCTGGCGTTGCTGGGTCGTGCGTACCGGTGCAATGCGCTGGCCAACCCCCACCTGTACGCGGTGATGTTCGGGGGCTCCTCGCTGGCCGGGTTCTCGCTGGGCGAGGAGGACCGGCAATACGGCCGTTACACACTGGCCGGCGTGGCCGAATGCGCCGCCCGCTGCATCGAGGCGGGCCGGTTCCGCGCGGAGGACGCCGAGCTGGTGGCGCACCAGATGTGGTCGGCGGTGCACGGTCTGGTCGTCCTGGAGCTCGGCGACTACCTGACCGAGCCCTGCAACGCCGATCGCCTGCTGGAGGCGCAGTTGGTGGGGCTGATGGTCGCGGCCGGCGACACCCTGGAGGCCGCCGTCGCCTCGGTGGCGGCCTCCGCGGAGCGGCTGTGGGAGGAGGTGGACCCGGCGACGACCGACTCGGGCCGGTGACGGCCCGCCACATCCGTCACATCAGCCCCTCCGAATCACACCAGCCCCATCCGTAACATTCGGGCGCCCCCCTCCGGTGCATCTCGTCAATTGCTTCAAAAGTTCAAACACATACCGGCCGGTATTCGGCGCTTCGGCTTTGCCAAATAAACGGGCGAGGAAGTCGTTGAACTTGTCATGTCCGCCTGCTACGGTCATCAGTCGTTATCACGGTGCCACGCTGTGTCACCGCCCCTTAACGGAAGGGAGAGGGAAAACCTCGCGCGCTCCGGTACTCGAAGGCCGATTGTCCCACGCGGCCGCGTCCCAGGACGCAATACTGTTCCAGGACGCAATACCGGAGTGGAGTTTCCGTCGTCCACCGGTACTTGCGAGAATCTGGAGTCACCTTGAAGCCGGCAATCGAAGAGGCCGTGGCCCGAGCCATCGAGGTCATGCACGAGAACATCGGCGAATTGCTGACCATAGACGATATGGCACAGGCAGCCGTGTACAGCAAATTCCACTTCTCCCGGGAATTCCAACGGGTCACCGGAGTGTCACCGAGGCGTTTCCTGTCCGCCATCCGCATCGAAGCGGCCAAGCGGCTGCTCATCGAGACGGACTTCAGCGTGACCGAGATCAGTCATCGGGTCGGGTACAACAGCGTCGGCACCTTCAGCTCACGGTTCGCCAGCAGCGTCGGCACGTCGCCCACGATGTTCCGCCAGTTACGCGGTTTCACCACCAGCATCGAACTCGACCGACGGCGCTGGACCCGGCCGGCGGACCTCGCCACCGTCCGCGGCGAGATCCGGGCCACCGACGCCGAGGAACTCGGCCGCGTCTTCGTCGGACTCTTCCGCACCCGCATCCCCGAGGGCCGCCCGGCCGCCTGCGCCGTCCTCCCCCGCCCCGGCGCGTTCCTCCTCGAAGACGTGCCGCCCGGGACCTGGTACCTCCTCGCGCACTCCGTCCCCGCCTCCTTCGACGAAGTCCTCACCGGCGAGGTCTCCGTCGGCTCCGTCGGCCCCATCCAGATCAGGGCGAACGTCCCGCCGAAGCCGCTCGAACTGCACCTGCGCCCCGTGCACGCCCTCGACCCGCCCGTCCTGCTCGCACTGCTGGACGTCCGGGCGGCGGCCCTCTCCAGGAACGAAAGACTCCCCGAGGCCGGCTGAACCGGCCTCGGGGAGCGTGACGATCGGCCCGGGGCGGAGCTCCGGGCGGTACGGGGGACGCGGGACGGTCTTCGGACTCCCGTCCACGGGAAGGGAGTCCGAAGACCGCTTCGGCCCGGTGGCCGACTCGGGACCGTCGCCGCCCCGGCGGGGCTCAGGTCCGTCGCCGCCCCGGGGGGCTCAGGCCCGGCGCCGCACGGCGATGACCGCCGCGCCCACCACGCAGGCGACGGCGGCGGTGACGTAGGCGAGGTGGTACCCGGCGAGCTGGTCCGCGCTGGTCCCCGCGACCAGGACCATCACCGCCACGCCCGCACTGGCGCCGATCTGCTGGGTCACGACGTTCACCGCACCGGCGACGGCGTGCTGCCGCTCCGGGACACCGGAGAGACCGGCGGAGGTCATCGAGGGGAAGTTCAGCCCCTGGCCGACGCCGCTGACCACCAGACCGGGCAGCACGTGCAGCACGTAGTTCCCGTCCTGCGGCGTGCCCAGCCACAGCCCGGTGCCCACGCCGATCAGGACCAGGCCGACGGCCATCAGCGTCCGCGGGGAGTACCTGGCCAGCAGGCGGCCGGTGGCGAAGTTGGCGGTGAGGAACACCGCCAGGGACATCGGCACCAGGGCGATGCCGGACTCGAAGGGCGAGTAGTGCAGCATCCCCTGGAGGTAGAGCGGCGCGAAGAACAGCATCCCGACCGAGCCCATGTACTGGAGGAACGCGGCCAGGCTCGCCTCCCGCACCGAGGCGATCCGGAACAGGCCGAGCGGGAGCACCGGGTCGGCGGTGCGGTGCTCGCGCACCACGAACAGCACCAGGGAGAGCACCGCGGCGCCGAGCACGATCCACGCCGTGGCGCCGCTGCTGCTCACGCCGACGATGAGCAGGGTGAGGCCGAGCGTGCCGGTGACCGCGCCGGGCAGGTCCAGCCGGCCGCGGTGCCCGACGCCGTCGGGCAGGCCGACGCGCGTCGCGGCCAGCACGCCGAGCCCCACCAGCACCGAGAACCACAGCACCGAACGCCAGCCGAAGAACTCGGTCAGCACGCCGCCCAGCAGCACCCCGCCGCTGAAGCTCGCGGCGCCGACGGCCGCGTACACCCCGAAGGCCCTGTTGCGCGCCGGACCGGCCGGGAAGGTGTCGGTGAGCAGGGCCAGCGCGGCCGGTCCCGACAGGGCCGCCCCGATGCCCTGGACCGCTCTCGCGCCCAGCAGCGTGACGGTGTTCGGGGCCACCGCCCCGACCAGCGCGGAGACGGTGAACAGGGCGACACCGGCCTCGAAGACCCGCCGCCGTCCGAGCACGTCGGCCAGTCGGCCGCCCACCAGCAGGAAGCCGGCGAAGGTGACGGCGTAGGCGGTCATCACCCACTGGAGGGTGCTCTCGTCCAGGTGGAAGCGCTCCCCCACGGACGGCAGTGCCGCGTTGAGCACGCCGAGGCCGCTCACGTCCAGGGCGAGCGCCCCGGCCAGTACGCCGAGGGCCAGCCCCGGCCGGCGGACCGGTGCGACCGCGGTCCCGGTGGAGTCGGTGGTGTCGGTCATGCGGGCCTGCCGTCGAAGTCGCGACCGGCGCGGGCCCGTCCGAGGTGGTCGCCGTGTCCTGCTAAGAAGGCGTCGGCATCGGCTGACGCCCTATCAAATTTGTCAACTGGCATGCGGACAGCTTGCATTGGTCGATCGTCCGCTGTCCACTCCGCCCCTCGTGCGCAGACGGAACTGAGCGGTACCGTCCGAGGAGATCGAATCGGACACTTTGGCGATCAAATCTCGCCAGCGCTTCAACCGGACCGCGAAGTGCGCAATCCTGGAGTCGCTGGACTCTCCGCACTCAGGGGCGGATGAAGAAGCAGCACTGCGAAATCCCAGCAGCGAGAATGCACGACAGATCCACCGGCAGGGTCATACGGGGGCCGGTGAGAATTCCACAGTGAGCCGCCGGGTCGCGACCACTCCAGTCACCTCGAAGTCCGCTGTCCTCACCATGCGTTGCGCACCGCACGGCCGCGCCTCGGGTCCCCTTCCCGCCGCGAGAGGAGCAGCATGCCCGAACGCATGCCCACACATGTCATGTACAGGTCGGATCCGGCGTTCGCGGCCGAATCACCTTGACGCGTAACCACTGACCATCCCCCCCTGTGACCGATCGGCTGTGAAGCTCCACCCGACCATTCCAACCGCCCCGCCGAGGGAGTCGCCATGCCCCAAGAGAGCGCAGCGCGAGACATATCCGACGTCACCGATTTCCTGCTGTCCAGATTCGCCGAGCTGTTGGACCTGTCCACGAGCTCGGTGGACCGCCGGGCGCCGATGCACCGGTACGGACTGGACTCGCTGAAGTCGGTGAACCTCGCGGCAGCCCTGTCCGAGTTCCTCGGCTGGCAGGTCCCGGCCACCTGGATGTGGCAGTACCCGACCCTCGACGGCCTCGCACAGGCACTCGTCGACGGCCCGCGTGCCGCGGAGCCCGCCCCGAGCACCGAGCGCCGCACGCCCTCGAACGAGCCCGTCGCGATCGTGGGCATCGGCTGCCGGTTCCCCGGAGGGCCGGACCCGTCCGCGTTCTGGCGGCTGCTGGTCGACGGCGGCGACGCCGTCGGACCGGTGCCGGCCGCCCGCCGCGAGCTGCTCAACGACCGGGTGCGCTGGGGCGGGTTCATCGACGGCATCGACCGGTTCGACCCGCTGTTCTTCGGCATCTCGCCCCGCGAGGCCGTCCAGATGGACCCTCAGCAGCGCCTGATCCTGGAGCTGTCCTGGGAGGCCCTGGAGGACGCGGGCATCGCGCCGCACAGCCTGGTCGGCAGCGACACCGGCGTGTTCATGGCCTCCTGCTGGGGCGACTACGCCGCCCTGGCGCACTACCGCGGCCCCGACAGCCAGATCACCCCGCACACCGCCACCGGCATGCACGACGGCATCATCGCCAACCGGGTCTCCTACGTCCTCGGCCTCCAGGGCCCGAGCATGGCCATCGACTCCGCCTGCGCGGGATCGCTCATCTCGGTGCACGTCGGCTGCCAGTCGATCTGGCTGGGCGAGAGCGACCTGGTGCTGGCCGGCGGCGTGAACCTGAGCTTCGTCTCCGACTACTACACCGCCATGGACGCGATGGGCGCGCTCGCCCCGGACGGCCGCTGCAAGTCCTTCGACGCCCGCGCCAACGGCTACGTCCGCGGCGAGGGCGCCGGCGTCGTCGTGCTCGCCCCGCTGAGCGTCGCCCTCGAACGCGACCTGCCGGTGTACTGCCTGATCAAGGGCAGCTCCTCCAACAACGACGGCCTGAGCAACGGCATGACGGCGCCGAACCCCCAGGCGCAGGAGAAGATGCTGCGCACCGCCTACCAGCGGGCCGGCATCGCGCCCCACCTGGTGGACTACATCGAGTGCCACGGCTCCGCGACGCCGCTCGGCGACCCGATCGAGGCCAACGCCATCGGCGCGGTCCTCGGCGCCGGCCGCACGGAACCGCTGCGGCTCGGATCCGTCAAGTCCAACGTCGGCCACCTGGAGGCGGCCGCCGGCATCGTCGGCCTGGTCAAGCTCGCGATGTCGATGCGCAACGGCGTGCTGCCGCCGAGCCTCCACTACACCGCGCCGAACCCGCAGATCCTCTTCGACGAGTACAACCTCACCGTCCAGGACCGGCTGGAGCCGTGGCCGCGGCGCTCCGACGCCCGGCGCGGCGGCGTCAGCTCCTTCGGGTTCGGCGGCTCGATCTGCCACGTCGCCGTCGAGGAACTGCCGCGCCCCGAGGCCTCGCTGCTGCTGCTCGCCGCCGACTCCCGCGAGGCGCTGGCCGAACAGGCCCGGGCGCTGCGCGACGCGACCGACCTGCGCGCCCTCTGCCGCCGCACCCCCGGCGACGGCCCCTTCCGGCTCGCCGCCACCGCCCGCGACATGGCCGAACTCAGGAGCGGCCTCGACGCCTTCGAGGACGGTGAGCAGGCTCCCGGACTGAGCGTCGGCGAGGCGGCCGGCCGCAGGCCGCGGGTGGCGTTCCTGTTCTCCGGCAACGGCTCGCAGTGGGTCGGCATGGGCCGGCAACTGCTCGCCGGCCAGCCCGTGTTCCGCCGGTCCATGATGAAGTCCGACCGGCGGATGCGGGAGCTGCTGGGCTTCTCGCTCGTCGAGCAGCTGCTCTCCCCCGACGGCCGTCTGGACGACATGGACGTCTTCCAGCCGCTGCTGTTCTCCCTCCAGGTCGCGCTGGCCGAGACCTGGCGCTCGCTGGGGGTGGAGCCGGACGTCGTCGTGGGCCAGAGCGTCGGCGAGTTCGCCGCCTCCCACGTCGCCGGCGCCCTCGACTTCGACGACGCCTCCCGCCTGGCCGCCCACCACGGCCGGCTCCTCCAGCTGCTGGCCGTGGGCCGCGGCGAGGGCATCGTGGTGATGACCCCCGCGGACGAGGTCCGGCCGCACCTGACCGGCGGGCTCACCCTCTCCGGCCACAACGGCCTCAACTCCACGCTCGTCACCGGCACCCCGCAGGAGATCGACGACCTCGTCCAGCGGCTGACCGAGGCGGGCGTCACCAACCACCGGGTGCGGATGGGCCACGCCCCGCACTCCCCGCTGGTCGACCACGTCCTCGCCCCGCTGAAGGTCGAGCTCGACGGCATCAGGCCCCGGAGCACCCGCATCCCGATGATCTCGACGGTCACCGGCGAGCTCGTCGACGGCGCCGAACTCGGGCCGGACTACTGGGCGGACAACCTGCGCCGGGAGATCCGCGTGGTCGACGCCCTGACCAGGCTGCGCGACCACGACATCGACGCGGTGATCGAGCTCAGCCCGCACCCCCTGCTGCTCAAGTCGGCCTCGGAGATCCTGCCGGCCACCACCCTGCCCTCCCTGCGGCGCGGCGCCGACGAGGCCTCGACCCTGCTCGGCTCGCTCGGCGCCCTGTACACCGCCGGACACCCCGTCGCCGCCCACCCGTTCCTGGCCGGCGACCGGGGACGGCACGTCGCGCCGAGCCCGGGCGAGGCCGCGGCCGCGGCCGACGGGCAGCTGCACCTGGTGCCCGTCTCCGCCCGCACCGCGGACGCGCTGACCGACACCTGCCGTGAGCTGTCCAACCACGTCGAACGCGATCCGGGCCTGCGGGTCGCCGACCTCGCCTACACCCTCGCCGCCCGGCGCAGCCACCACGGCCACCGGATCGCACTGTTCGCCCGCGACCGGCAGGACGTCCTGGACGGACTCGCCCGGGTCGCCGCCGGCCAGGCGCACCCCGACGTCGTCACGGGCACCGTCTCCGGCAACGCCGACCGGCGGGTGGCGCTGGTGTTCTCCGGCGGCGGCACCCAGTGGGTCGGCATGGGCCGCGAACTGCTGCGCTCGCACGCCGGCTTCCGCGGCTGGATGCACGCCTGCGACGCCGCCGTGCGCGCGGCCGGCGGCTGCTTCGTGCTGGAGCACCTCGCCGCCCCCGCGGACGAGGCCAGGTACGAGGAGATGGACTTCCAGCAGCCCGTGCTGTTCGCCCTGCAGGTCTCGCTGGCGAAGGTCTGGCTCGACCTGGGCATCGAGCCGACGGCCGTCGTCGGGCACAGCCTGGGCGAGGTCGCGGCCGCCTGCGTGGCCGGCTCGCTGTCCCTGGAGGACGCCGCCCGCGTCGTGGTCGCGCGCTCGCACCTGCTGGAGCGCAAGGCCGCCGAGGGTGCCATGATCTCGGTCGACCTGCCGGAGGAGGAGCTGCGGCCGCGGCTCGCCCCGTACGCCGGGCACGCCGCCGTCGCCGTGGTCAACAGCCCCACCAGCGCGGCGGTCTCCGGCTCGCCCGAGGCCGTCGACGCCCTGGAGGCCGAGCTCCGGCGGGACGGCGTCTCGGTGCGGCGGATCCGGGTCGAACGGCCGGTGCACAGCCCCGGCATGGACCCGCTGATCGAGCCGCTGCGCGCGAGCATCGACGGCATCACCCCGCTCGTCCCGGCCATCCCGTTCCACTCCACCGCGCTGGCGGGCGCGGTGAACCCGGTCGCCGACGTCGACTACTGGGCGCACAACCTGCGCGACCAGGTCCGGTTCGCCGAGACGATCGGCGCGCTGGTCGACCGGGGTGTCTCCACCTTCATCGAGATCGGCCCGCACGAGACGCTGCGCGGCGCGGTCGAGGAGATCGGGCTGTCCCGCGGCGCGCGGGTGCACGCGGTCAACTCCCTGCGGCGCGAGGAGAGCGACGTCCGCTGCCTGCTGGGCGCCGCCGCCTCGCTGTACGTCCGGGGCCTGCCGCTGACCTTCGACTCCCTCTTCGCCGACGACGTCGAGGTGGTGGAGACCCCGCTCGTCCAGTGGCAGAAGGAGCGCTACTGGATCGACACCGAGCCCCGCCCCGCGGCCGCGCCGGCCCCCGCCGTCGAGACCGCGGCCGTGGCCGCCGCGGTGGCCGCCCCGGTCGAGGCGCAGCCCGCGGCGGCGCCGGCGGCGGAGCGGCCGGTCGCGGAGGTCGTCCTCGCCGAACTCGCCGACGCGCTGGGCGTGCCGGTGAGCCGGTTCGACGAGAACGCCGGCCTGCGCGACTTCGGCCTCGACTCGATGCTGGCGATCCGCCTCGTCAACCGGATGCAGGCGGTGCTCGGGCACCGGGTGTCGCCGGTGGTGTTCCTGGACGGGCGCTCGATCGCCGAGGTCGTCGGCCACTTCGTCGGGATCACCGGCGCACCGGCCGCACCCGCACCCCTCCCGGCGGCGGCGCAGGCGCCCCAGGCCCCGGCGGTCCCGGTCCCGGCCCACCAAGCCCCGGCCCACCAGGTCGCGCCCCTGCCGTCGTTCCTGGACGGCCTGTCCGAACTGGACGCCGAGGAGCTGGTGGAGGAACTGGACGCGCGCGGGCTGCTGGAGGCCACCGACGCGCCGGCGCTGGAGCAGCTGCGCGCCGACGGGCTCGGTCTCGCGGTGGCGCCGGCCTCGCACGGCCAGGCCTCGCTCTGGTTCATGCAGATGGTCGCGCCGGACGCCGTGCCCTACAACTTCATGGTGACCGCCCGGATCCGGACGGCGGTCGACGAGGAGGCCCTGGAGCGGGCCGTACGGGCCGTGCTGGACCGGCATCCCGCGCTGCGCACCGTCTTCGTGGAGGCGGGCGGCAGCCCGTACCAGGTCATCCTGGACGAGCCGGTGTACGAGTTCCTCGTGGTGGACACCTCCGACCTGGACGACGAACAGGCCCGCGAGGAACTGGCCCAGTACGGGCACGAGCCGCTCGACATGGACAACGGGCCGCTGGTGCGGATCGTCCTGATGCGGCGCGGGCCGTCCGACCACTACCTGATGGTGCTCGTCCACCACATCGCGTCGGACGCGGCCTCGGCGGACGTCATGATCCGCGAACTCCAGGAGTACTACGAGGGCGCCGACCCGGCCCGCAGCGCGCCGGTCGCCCCGTACACCGAGTTCGTCGAGTGGGAGCGGCAGTGGCTGGCCGGGCCCGCGGCCGAGGCCGCCCTGGACTGGTGGTCGCGGAAGCTGGCCGACCCGCCCGCCCACCTCGACCTCTCCGACAAGGAGCGGCCGCCGGGCGTCACCTACGAGGGCCGCGACATCGCGTTCCGCTGGAGCGCCGAGGAGACCCGCCTGCTGCGGGAGTTCGCGGTGCGCGAGGGCGTGTCGGTCAGCACCGTCGTGCTGGCCGGGTTCTTCGCCACGCTCAACCGCGCGGCCGGGACCGAGGACTCGGTGCTGGCCACCGCCATCGCCCAACGGGCCGAGGCCGGCTGGGAGTCCGCCATCGGCTACTACCTCAACACCGTGCTGGTGCGGGCGAACCCCTCCGGGGAGCGCAGCTTCCGCGAGCTGCTGCGCGAGGTCCACGCCTTCTCGCTCGGCCTCCTGGAGCACATGAACTACCCCCTCGACCTGCTGGCCTCCCAGCTGAAGCCGCCGCGCCACGAGGGCCGCTCCCCCTGGTTCGACGTGGTGGTCAACTGGCTGTCCTCGGACGCCTTCCCCCGCTCCGTCAAGCTCTTCCACGGAGTCGGCGAGACCCTCACCCCGGACGGCGCGCTGCCGCTCGAACCGCTCCAGGTGCGCAGGCACCTCGCCAAGTTCGACCTGGAGATCTCGATGGCCGACATCGACGGCAGGGTGGCCGGCCACGTCCAGTTCAAACCGAGCTACCTGGAGAGGCGGACGGTGACGGCGCTGCTCGCGCTGTACCGCACCGTGCTCTTCGAATCGATCGCCCGACCCGACCAGGCCCTCGGCGCCATCGCGCCGGCCGGCCTTCCCAAGGAGACGGACCGTTGACCGATACCCTGCACTCCGAGTTCATCGCCCAGGCCGTCAAGAACCCCGACGCGACCGCGGTCTACTCCGACGCCGGCGTGCTGACCTACGGCGAGCTGAACGAGCGGTCCCGGGCGCTGGCCGAGCGGCTCGTCGCCGACGGCGCGGGCCCCGGCGTCCCGGTCGGCATCTGCGTCGAACGCACCCCCGACCTGCTGGTGGCGATCCTGGCGGCCCTGCGCTCCGGCTCCTGCTACCTGCCGCTGGACCCGAACTACCCCGCCGACCGGCTGGGCTTCATGGTCCAGGACAGCGGGACCCGCCTGCTGCTCACCACGCCCGCGTCCCGGACCAGTTGCCCGCCCGGCCCGACGGTGGTGACGCTGGGCGCCACCGTGACGACCGAGCCCGGCGCCAAGCCCGTGGCCGTCGTGCCCGACGACACCGCGTACGTCATCTACACCTCGGGCTCCACCGGCAAGCCCAAGGGCGTCGCCGTCCGGCAGTCCGGCGCCGTGGCGATGCTCGCCGAGATGGACCGGGTCCTGGAGGGCTGCGACCTGAGCGGCGTCTCGGCGGCGAGCTCGGTCTGCTTCGACCTGTCCGTGATGGAGATCTTCAACGCGCTGTGCCGCGGCGGCGCGGTCGTGCTCGTCGAGAGCGCCGTGCACCTGCCCGAGAGCCGGCACGTGGACCGGATCACCCACCTGTCCGTCGTCCCGTCGGTCATGAACGGCCTGCTCGACGCCGGCGCCGTGCCCCCGAACGTGCGCTCGATCGTGTTCGGCGGCGAGGCCCTGCGCCGCAAGCTGGTGGACCGGGCCTACCGGGAGACCGGCGCCACCCGGGTGTTCAACGCCTACGGCCCCACCGAGGGCACCGTCTTCTGCTCCTTCGGTCCGGTGCCCGAGAACGGGACCGACGAGCCGACCATCGGCCCGCCGACCACCACCGACCTGGTCTACGTGCTCGACGAGAACCTGAGGCCGCTGCCGGTCGGCGAGGCCGGCGAGCTCTACCTCGGCGGCGTCGGCCTCGCGCACGGCTACGTCAACCGGCCGCGCACCACCGCCGAGCGGTTCCTGCCGGACCCGTTCCGCAACGGCGAGCGGATGTACCGCACCGGGGACGTCGTCCGGTTCACCGAGGACGGCGAGCTGCGGTTCCTCGGCCGCTCCGACCACCAGGTCAAGCTGCGCGGCTACCGGATCGAGCTGGAGGAGGTCGAGGCCCGGCTGACCGCCTGCCCCGAGGTCCGGGAGGCCGCCGCCGTCGTCCACGGCAACCGGCTCGTCGGCTACGTCGTGCCCGCGGGCGACGCCGCCCCGCAGGACGGCCCCCGGCTGGACCCGGCGCTCCAGGGCGCCGTCACCGGCCGGCTCGCCGCCGAACTGCCCGACTACATGGTGCCCGCGACCCTCGTGGTCCTGGACGCCCTCCCGCTCGGCCCGGGCGGCAAGCTCGACCGCAACGCGCTGCCCGAGCCGCCGGCCGCCGACACCGACGGGCCGCTGACCGCCGCCAGTACGCCGACCGAGGTGGCGCTGTCGGAGATCTGGGGCCAGCTGCTCGACCTCGAACCGTCGAGCATCGACGTGCAGTCCGCCTTCTACGACCTCGGCGGCGACTCGCTGCTGCTGGTCCGCCTCGCCCGGCTGATGACCCGGCGCTTCGACCGGCGCGTCCGGGTGCCCGACCTCTTCAGCTTCCGCGACATCGCCTCCCTCGCCCGCTGGCTCGACGACGGGAGCGGCGCCACCCCCGAGGTGGTCGAGTCCGCCCGTCAGCGGGCCGGTGCCCGCCGTGCCGCCCTGCGCGGCCGCGGCGGCGCCACCGGCCGCTGAGTCACGTCCCCCCACCCGACACGAAGCAGGAGTCTTCCATGACCGACAGCCCCGAGCAGGAGTACGACCCGGGTGACGTGGCCGTCATCGGCATGTCCCTACGGGCGCCCGGCGCCCGGACCAAGGAGCAGTTCTGGGACGTCCTCGTCAACGGCCGGGAGACCATCTCCTTCCTGGCCAAGGACGACATCCACGTCGACGAGACCCTGATCCACAGCCCGTTCTACGTCCGGGCCTGCGGCGTGCTCGACACGTACGACAAGTTCGACCCGTCGGTGTTCGGCATCAGCGACCGGATGGCGGCCGCGATGACCCCGGAGAACCGGCTGTACCTGGAGAGCGCCTGGGAGGCGCTGGAGGACGGCGGCTACGACCCGGACCGGCTCAAGGCCGAGGTCGGCATGTACGGCGCCAACAACCCGCAGACCGCCGCGCTCTACAGCTCCCCGCCGGACCGGGTGTCGGTCGGCCCCGAGGCGATCGAGGCCAGCCTGGCGTGGTCGCCGGACACCATGACCTCCAACGCCCTGTACTACATGGGGCTCACCGGCGAGGCCGTCACCGTCGCCGCCGTCTGCGCGGGCTTCCACTACTCGGTGCACCTGGCCTGCCAGTCGCTGCTGCTCGGCCAGAGCGACGTGGCAATCGCCGGCGGCGCGATGGTCCGCATGCCGCACCCCCGCGGACACCTGTGGGAGGAGAACCGCATCCTGTCGAGGGACGGCCACTGCCGCCCGTTCGACGCCAACGGCACCGGCACCGCGCTGTCCAGCGGTGTGGTCACCGTGCTGCTGAAGCCGCTGGGCCGGGCCGTCGCCGACCGCGACCACGTCTACGCCGTGGTCCGGGGCACCGCCGTCAACAACAACGGCGTCAGCGCGATGGCCTACGGCCTGGCCCAGCCCGAGCGGCTGAGCGCGTGCATCGCCGCCGCCATGGAGGTGGGCGGTGTCACCCCGGACACCGTGTCCATGTACGAGGCCAACGGCCTCGGCCTGCCGGTGACCGACGAGCTCGAAGTGCACGCGGCGACCATGGCGTTCGGCAAGCAGACCGCGACCACCTCGATCGGCGGGGTCAAGAGCAACGTGGGCCACGGCGGCGTGGTGTCCGGCGGCTTCGGCATGGTCAAGGCCGCGCTGTCGCTGTACCACCGGACGCTCCCGGCGACGATCAACCTGACGGAGGTCAACCCGGACCTCGACTTCCCCAGCACCCCCTTCGTCCCGCAGATCGAGGGCGCGGCCTGGGAGCCGGAGGCCGGCATCCGCCGCGCGGGCATCACCTCGATCGGCGGCGGCGGCTACAACGCCCACCTGGTGCTGGAGGAGGCGCCGGCCTCCGCCGGGCGCGCCCCCGAGGACGAGGGCAGGCCGCGGCTGGCCACCCTGTCCGCCATGGACGACGAGGCGCTGGCCCGTCAGCGCACCCGCCTCAAGGAGCGTCTGGAGGCCGACCCGGGCGCGCGCCTGGACGACGTCTGCTTCACCCTCAACCTCGGCCGCAAGGTGATGGCGCGCCGCTGGGCGGCCGTGGTCCGCAGCCGCGAGGAGCTGATCGCGGCGCTGTCCGGCGACCTCGCCGGCGGCCCGGTCACGTCGACCGCCGCCGCCCCGCGGACGGACCCCGGCGCCTTCTCCCGCACCGACGAGGGGATCGTGCCGTCCGGCCAGGACGCACCGGCGCTGGCCGACCTGGCGGCCGCCTGGGTGACCGGCCAGCAGGTGGACTTCGACGCCCTGCACCGGGACGGGGCGGGCCGGCGCGTGCCGCTGCCCACCTACCCCTTCCAGCCCCGCCGCTTCTGGCGCACGGACTGGTGAGCATGAGCGCACCGGCACTGGACACGGTGGACCTGGGCGACCCGGCCACCTTCGCGGACCACGACCTCCACGGGTTCTGGCGCACCCTGCGGGACACGGCGCCGATGCACTGGAACCCGCCGGTCGGCGGCCGCCGGGGGTTCTGGGTGCTCTCCCGCTACGACGACATCATGGCCACCTACCGGGACAACGTGAACTTCACGTCCCAGCGCGGCAACGTGCTCGTCACCCTCCTGGAGGGCGGCGACGCCGGGGCCGGCCGGATGCTGGCCGTCACCGACGGGCCCCGGCACCTGGAGCTGCGCAAGATCCTCCAGCGGGTGCTCTCGCCGCGGGTGCTCGACGCGGTCGCGCAGACCGTCCGGGTCAACACCCGGCAGTGGATCCGCGAGGCGGTCGAGTCCGGCGGCTGCGACTTCGCGGAGCAGATCGCCAGCCGGATCCCGATGACCACGATCTCGAACCTGCTCGGCGTGCCCGAGCGGGACCGGGACTACCTGCTCTCGCTGACCAAGACCGCGCTGTCGGCGGACGACGAGGACGTCGACGAGGTCGACTCCGAGATGGCCCGCAACGAGATCCTGATGTACTTCATGGACATCGTCGAGGAGCGGCGCGAGTCACCCGGCGAGGACGTGATCAGCATGCTGATCGGCAGCGCCATCGACGGGGTGCCGCTGTCCGACGAGGACGTCGTGCTGAACTGCTACAGCCTGATCATCGGGGGCGACGAGACCAGCCGGCTGACGATGATCGACTGCGTCCGCACGCTGGCGGCCCAGCCCGAGCAGTGGCGCCGGCTCAAGCACGGCGAGGTCGCCGTCGAGACCGCCGTGGACGAGGTGCTGCGCTGGGCCTCGCCCACGATGCACTTCGGGCGCAGCGTCGAGCGGGAGACCGAACTGCACGGCGTGCGGCTGCGGCCGGGCGAGATCGTCACGCTCTGGCACGCCTCCGGCAACCGCGACGAGCGGGTCTTCGCGCGGCCCGAGGTGTTCGACCTCGGCCGCACCCCCAACAAGCACCTGGCCTTCGGCTACGGCCCGCACTTCTGCGTCGGCTCGTACCTGGCCAAGGTGGAGATCGCCGAACTGCTCAAGGCCCTGCGGGACTTCACCCTCGGGTTCGAGCAGACCGACGAGGCGCTGCCCATCCGGTCCAACTTCCTGACCGGGTTCTCCACCATGCCGGTGCGCTTCGCACCCGATCACTCCGGACTGAAAGAGGTCGACCGATGAACGGCAACCCCTTCGACGGCGGGGAGGGCGACTGGCTGGTCGTCGTGAACGCCGCCGAGCAGTACGCGCTGTGGCGGCCGCACCTGGCCGTGCCGGACGGCTGGCGGATCGCCCACTCCTGCCCGGACCGTGAGGGCGCCCTCGACTACGTCGAGCAGCACTTCACCACCGCGGTGGGAACGCCGGCGGCCTGACCCCACCACCCGACCAGCGACCGCGGGAGTGCGGATGAACATCTACATGTCAGGACAAGGGGCGTTCGCGGTGCAGGTCGCGGAAGCCCTCCTGGACAACGGGCACAAGATCGTCGGCGCGGCCGCGCCCCGGCTGCGCAAGGGCAAGTCCGACGAGAGCGACGCGATGGCCTGGGACCGCCTGCGGGCCTGGGCGTTCCCCCGGGACATCCCCTGGACGGACTCGGCCGAACTGCGCGCGAGGCACATCCCGGACGGGGTGGACGTCATCGTCGCCGCGCACTCGCACGCCTTCCTCGGCCGCCAGACGCGTGCCAGGGCCTCCGTCGCCACCATCGGGTACCACCCCAGCCTGCTGCCGCTGCACCGCGGCCGGGACGCGATCCGGTGGACCATCCGCGACGGCGACAAGGTGACGGGCGGGAGCGTCTACCACCTCACCGAGCGCACCGACGGCGGCCCGCTCGCCGCCCAGGAGCACCTGTTCGTACCCCCGGGCTCGACCGCCCAGAGCCTGTGGCGCGACCACCTGGCCCCGCTCGGGGTGCGGCTGCTGCTCAAGGTGGTCGCCGACCTCGCCGTGGACCGGCGGATCGAGGTGCCCCAGGACGAGAAGCTGGCGACCTGGGAGCCGGCGATGGACACCCAGCCGCTGTTCAAGCCGGAACTGATCGCCCTGCCCGGCAACATCCGGGTCGACAGTGACAAGTGGGCGCTGCACGAGGGCTGAGCGCGGCGCACCGCCCCGAC
Organism: Kitasatospora sp. NPDC058444; assembly: GCF_042721415.1. NCBI lineage: Bacteria > Bacillati > Actinomycetota > Actinomycetes > Kitasatosporales > Streptomycetaceae > Kitasatospora > Kitasatospora sp. NPDC058444. The sequence goes on from NZ_JBHXLL010000040.1 coordinate 70,522, forward strand.
AACTTCACAGATCTGAGCAACTCAGCAGGTGTCCCCGGGTGTTCGGCACTCCGGGGGCACCTGCACGCGTTCCGGCAGGTCACGCCGCCCGGCGCGGGCGATCCTGTGATGGCAGCTGAGATGAATGGCTTGGGCATGGCCGTTCACACCACTTGACGCGCCGTCACGGACCGAGCAGACTCGGCTCGCGGTCATCAGCTCATGTGAATCGATAGAGAATTCTCATTCACCACAGCTGATCCGCCCGCTGAGCCGTCTCCGCTCCCTCCCCACCGCGCCAGTCCGCCCGGTCCTCCGGATCGTCCGCCCTCCGCGTCCCAGGAGTTCAGCATGCCCTCGAAGACCCCGCCCGATGCCGCGGACACCGCCGCCCCCTGGACACGCGTCGACCGCGCACCGCTGACCGGCGGCTGGTGGGCGCGCGGCCTCTGGCTGGCCGAACGCCTGACCGCCGGGGGCGAACCACCCGCCCCCGTACCCGACGACCCGGCGCGGGGCAGCCTCGGCTGGCGCGCCGACCGGCGACTGGCCCGCTGGCGCTCCGCGTTCGCGGACCACACCCCGGACACCGCCGAAGCCCAGGCGCAGGCGCTCGGCATCGACCCGCCGCTGCTGCGCCGGCTGCTCGCCGAACACCCCGACGCCCTGGCCGCACGCACCGCCAAACCGGACTGGGCCCGCTTCGTCGAGGACGTCATGGCCCGCGCCGCGCAGGCGCCCCCGGCGCCCGAGCGGGCGCACCGCGAGGACCACCGGCACGACGCGGAACACCGGCACGCCGGGGAACACCCGCACGCCGGTGAACACCGGCACGCCGGTGAACACCCGCACGGCTTCGCCGAGTTCGCGGTCCTCGTCGAGCCCTTCCTCGCCGAGGCCCACCGCCTGCTGGACGCCGCCACCGACCCCGCCGACCTCAGCGCCCCCGCCCGCGCGGCGGTCCGGCGCTCGCTCACCGACAGCCTGCGCGAGCAGCTGGTCTCCTCGCTCGGCCGCACCCTGGTGCTGGAACTCCACGTGGCGCGGCTGTCCGGCCGGCTGACCGGCGACACCCCGCGCGAACGCTTCCGGTCCTTCGTCGCCTGGCAGCGGGAGCCCGCCCGGCTGGCCGCACTGCTGGACGAGTACGCCGTCCTCGCCCGGCTGATGGCGTGCGTCACCCGGAACGCCGTACGGGCACACCGCGAGTTCCTCGAACGCTTCACCGCCGACCGGTCGGCGCTGGTCCGGCGGCTCTTCGCCGGACGCGACCCCGGCGAGCTGACCGACGTCCGGACGGGCCGCGGCGACGGCCACGAGGCGGGCCGCTCGGTCGCGCTGCTGACCTTCTCCTCCGGCGCCCGGCTGGTGTACAAACCCCGGCCCCTGGCCGTCCACGAGCACTTCAACGCGGTGGTCGACTGGTACAACACCGCCCTGCCGACCCTCGGCCTCGGCACCGTGACGGCGTGGGACCGGGGCGCGTACGGCTGGATCGAGTTCGTGGAGCCGAGGCCGTGCGCCGACCACGCGGCCGCCGACCGCTTCTACCACCGCCTCGGGGCGCTGCTGGCCCTGCTCTACGCGCTCGCCGCCACCGACTTCCACTTCGAGAACGTGATCGCCGTGGGGGACCAGCCGATCGCGGTCGACCTCGAGTCGCTGTTCCACGTCGGCGTCGCCCACCTGACCGGCAGCCCGCTGGTCGACGACGACCCGGCGCAGCACCTGCTCGCCCACTCGGTGCAACGGGTGGGCCTGCTGCCCTCGGTGCTGGTCGGCGACGGCGGCGCGGTGCTGGACGTCGGCGGAATGGGCGCCGACAAGGGCGCCGTGATGCCCTTCAAGATGCCCGCCTGGGAGGACGGCGGCACCGACGGGATGCGCCTGACCCGGGTGCAGCACACCTTCGGGGGCAGCGCGAACCGGCCGAGCCTGGACGGCCGGGACGTGGACCCGGCGAGCCACCTGCCGTCCCTGCGCGCGGGCTTCGAGGCCGGGTACCGGACCATCGCCGCCCACCGCGAGGCGCTGCTCGCGCCCGACGGCCCGCTGGAGCGGTTCCGGGAGGACACCGCCCGCACCATCGTCCGCGCCACCCGCGTCTACGCCCACCTGCTGAGCGAGAGCACCCACCCGGACGTCACCCGGGACGCGCTCGACCGCGACCGGGTGCTCGGGCTGATCTTCGCCCAGTCCGCCGAGGACCCGGCGCTCCGCCCGCTGCTGGCGCTCGAGGCCGAGGACCTCTGGAGCGGCGACGTGCCGCTGTTCCGCTCCGTCGTCGGCTCCCGCGACCTGCACACCCACCGCGGGCACGCGCTGCCGCGGGCGCTGCCCGAGTCGGGGCTCGACCGGGCCCGGCGGATCATCGCCGCCATGGGCGAGCACGACCTCGCCACCCAGGACTGGATCATCCGGGCCGCCTTCGCCGCCCGCGCCACCAACCCGCGGGCGGGCGGTGCGGAATCCGCGGACACCGCCACCCGGCCGGCCCGCCCCGCCCCGGCCGACCCGGCCGACCCCGGCCGCTCCCCCGCCGACCGCGCCCTGCGCCTCGCCCGGTCCGTCGCCGACCGCCTGATGGCCGACGCCCGCCGCACCGGCGCCCGGACCGGCTGGCTCGGCCTCGACCTGGCCCGGGACCAGTGGCGGGTCACCGCCCTGCGCGACGACCTGTACGGCGGCTACCCCGGCCCGGCCCTGTTCCTCGCCCAACTCGCCGCCGTCACCGGGGAGGAGCGCTACGCCCGGTGGGCCCGGCGCGTCCTGGCACCGTTCCCGGAGCACCTCGCGCACGCGCTGCGCCGCACCCCGAAGCGGACCTGGGGGGCGTTCGGCGGGCTGTCCGGCACCGCCTACGCGTTGGACTGCGCCGCCGTCCTGCTCGACGACCCCGCGCTGGCGCAGCCCGTACCGGAGCTGCTCGCCGCGGCCACCCGCGGCCTCGACGACGACCGGCAGCTCGACCTGATCGGCGGCGCCGCCGGCTGCCTCGCCGTGGCCGAGGCCCTGGCACGCCGGCACGGCCGAGCCGCGCAGGACTGCGCCCGGCGCTGCGCGCACCTGCTGGTGGAGAAGGCCGAACCGCACCCCGGCGGCACCGTCGCCTGGCGCACCGCGCTGACCGGCGAACGGCCGCTGCTGGGCCTGTCCCACGGCGCCGGCGGGATCGGCTGGGCCCTGCTGCGCCACGCCGCCCGCACCGGGGACGCGGACGCGCTGCGCACCGGGCAGGCCGCCCTGGCCTACGAGGAGGACGGCTTCGACCCCGGGCTCGACAACTGGCCGGACTACCGGGAGCAGACCCCCCGGCCCTGGCAGGCCACCCCGCCCCCGGGCACGATCGCGCACGTCCACGCCTGGTGCCACGGCGCCCCCGGCATCGGACTGCTCCGGGCCGACCTGCCCGCCGCCGTCCGCACCCCGGCGAACGACCTGGCCCTGCTGCGCGCCGTACGCTCGACCGCCGCCTTCGGCCGGGACGGCAACGACAGCCTCTGCCACGGCGGTCTGGGCAACCTGGAGCTGTTCGCCGCGGCCGCCCGCGCCGGCCTCGCGCAGGCCGGGGAGCACTTCGCGCCGGCCCGCGACGCCCTACTGGACGGGATCGAGGAGCGCGGCCCGGTCTGCGGCACCCCGGGCGGCATCCCCACGCCCGGCCTGATGACCGGCCTGGCCGGCATCGGCCACGGACTGCTGCGGATCGCCGCGCCCGAACGCGTCGCCCCGGTGCTGCTGCTCGCGCCGCAGGAGGCCCTGTGACCTCCCCGGCCGACGCCGCCCGGACCCGGCCCCGGCGACGCGCCCACCGCGTGCCGCACCGGCTCCAGTTCACCCGCACCGAGTGCGCCGCCGCCTGCCTGGCCATGGTGCTCAGCCACTACGGACGCGACTCCACGGTCGCGGACTGCCGCCCGCTGCTCGGCGCCGGACGCGACGGCGCGTCGGTGGCCGTGCTCGTCGACGCGGCGCGGCAGGTCGGCCTGAGCGTCCGCGTCGACCGCGGACCGGCCGCCCTGGAACAACCGCTGCGCGGCCCGGTCATCGCCTATCTGAGGACCCATCACTTCGTGGTCCTGGAACGGGTCGACCGCCGATCCGTGCGGCTGGTCGACCCGGCTGGCGGGCGCCGCCAGATCTCCCGGCGGGACTTCGACGAGCTGTTCGGCGGCGTCGCGGTCGCCCTGGAACCGGGCGAGCACTTCGAGCAGCGGCACACCCCGCTGCGCGAGCAGCCGATGGTCCGCTACCTGCGGCGCTTCCTCGCCGCCCCGGGCGGCCGCTCGCTGCTCGCCCTGACCGCCCTGGTCACCGGAGCACTCCAACTGCTCGGCCTGGCCGTCCCGTTGCTCACCCGCACGGTGGTGGACACGCTGCTGCCGCAGCACCGCACCGGCCTGCCCGCCCTGCTGGCGCTGTCCGCCGTCGGCATCGCCCTGCTCACCGGACTGCTCACCGCCCTGCGCGCGCTGGCCCTGCTCGCACTGCGCCGGCGCGGCGACCTGGTGCTGACCCGCTCCTTCGTCGAACACCTCTTCCGGCTGCCGCTGCAGTTCTTCCTCGAACGGGGGCGCGGCGACCTGCTGATGCGCATGTCCAGCGTCTCCAGCACCCGGGAGACCATGACCCAGCAGCTGATGACCGTCGCCCTGGACGGCGTCCTGCTGGTCGGCTACCTGGTCGCCGTCGTGCTGCTCCAGCCCCTGTACCTGCTCGCCGTCGCCCCGCTGTTCCTGGTGCAGCTGCTCCTGGTGTTCCGGTCCCACCGCCGGCTGCGCAACCTCGCCCAACTGGAGCTGGTGGCCCGGGCGGAGGAGCAGAGCTACCTGGTCGAGGCACTGGAGGCGATCCTGCCGCTCAAGGCGAACGGCGTGGAGGGCCGCGCAGTGGAGCACTGGCAGGGGCTGTTCACCCGCTACCAGGGCGCGATGCTGCGGCGCGGCCGCGCCACCGCCCGGCTCTCCGGGGCCCAGCGGGCGATGACCTCGCTCGGCCCGCTGCTGATGCTCGGCGTCGGCGCCTGGATGGTCATGACCGGCCGCTCCACCCTGGGCACCATGCTGGCCGCGAACAGCCTGGTGCTGTCCCTGCTGGCACCGCTGGAGACCCTGTCCACCACCGGTCAGCTCTATCTCACCGTCAACGCCCAGGTGGAACGCCTCTTCGACGTCCTGGACGCGCCGACGGAGACCGGCGGCCGGCTGCGGCTCGCCGCGGACCGGGCCACCGCCGTGGACGTCCGCGCCCTGACCTTCCGCTACCAGCCGTCCGGCCCGCCGGCCCTCAGCGGGATCGACCTGTCCGTCGCCGCCGGCGGCAAGCTCGGCATCGTCGGCAGGACCGGCTCCGGCAAGAGCACCCTGGCCCTGCTGCTGCTCGGCCTGCTCCGGCCCGACGAGGGCACGGTGCGCCACGACGGCGTGCCGATCGACCGGCTCGACCTCGCCGACCTGCGCGCCCACTGCGGCGCCGTCCTCCAGGAGTTGAGCCTGTTCGGCGGCAGCATCCGGGACAACCTCACCCTCGGCCGCCCCGACGCCGAGGACGCCGAGGTGATCCGGGCCGCGCGGATCGCCGGGCTGCACGAGGACGTCCTGGCCCTGCCGATGGGGTACGACACGCCCGTCGGCGAGAGCGGCTCGGCCCTCTCGGCCGGTCAGCGCCAACGGGTCGCCCTGGCCCGGGCGCTGGTGCACCGGCCCCGGCTGCTGCTGCTCGACGAGGCCACCAGCCACCTCGACCCGCAGACCGAACGCCACGTCGACGGCGCGCTCGCCGACCTGGCCGTCACCCGGATCGTCGTCTCCCACCGGCTCAACGCCGTGCGCAACGCCGACCAGATCCTCGTCCTCGAACACGGCCGGATCGTCCAACGCGGCCGCCACGACGAGCTGATCGAGCAGGACGGCACGTACCGCCTGCTGTTCGGCGCCGCCGACTCCGACGTGCGCCCCGCCGCGAGCCACTGAATCCGACGGGCGCCCGACGCCCGTCCCCCGAGCCCCGGCCGGCCACCCGGCCGCCCGGTCGCGCAACCACCCACCGAAAGGCAGGACCGCCATGAGCGAGGACAGCACCGCCCGCGCCTGGAAGGACCCGGAGCACACCGCCCGCGCCACCGCCCCCGCCCACCCGTCCGGCGAGGTCGACCTCGGCCTGACGGTCGGCGGCCTCTCCGACGAGGAGGGCGGCAGCGAGGCCCTCAGCACCGCCGGCTGCTGCCCCACCTGGGCCACCGGCACCCACTGCTGACGGACGGACCGCCGCCACCACTCCCGGAACCCGGAACGGAAGGAACGCCATGAGCAACGAGGACATCGTCCGGTCCTGGAAGGACCCGGAGGCCGCGCACACCGCGCCCGGCCACCCGCTGGGCGAGCCGGACCTCACCGCCCTCAGCGGCGGCGAGCAGGAGATGACCATCTTCGACCTGTGCAGCAACCAGACCGCGTGCGGCACCTGCGGCAGCCTCAGCTACGGCTGCTGCTGAACCTCCCGGAAGGAGTCGAACGATGAGCGACGACGAGGTCGTCCGGTCCTGGAAGGACCCGGAGACGGCGCGGATCGAGCGAGGCCACCCGCTGGGTGAGCCCGACCTCACCGCCCTCAGCGGCGGCGAGGAGCAGATCACCATCTTCGACATCTGCGCCTCCATGCAGACCGGATGCGGGACCTGCGGCAGCTTCAGCGTCGGCTGTTGCTGAACGACCGGGAAGGAGTCGAACGATGAGCGACGACGAGGTCGTCCGGTCCTGGAAGGACCCCGAGGCGGCGCGGATCGAGCGAGGCCACCCGCTGGGTGAGCCCGACCTCGCCGCCCTCACCGGCGGCGAGGAGGCCTTCACCTACAACGACCTCTGCGGCGACACCGACCGGAGCTGGTGCGGCACCTGCGGCAGCTTCAGCTACGGCTGCTGCTGACCCGCACGCACCACCCCCGCGCAGGACGTCGGGTCCGGCCCTCCCCCGAGAGCCGGGCCCGCGTTCGTTGCCGTGTCCGGACCCGCGTCCGTTCCGGGGGACCGTTGCCGGGAACCGGCGCCACGCCCGAAGCTACGATGGTCACCGGCGGCCGGCCCCCGTGCACCAGCGCCGCCGTGACCGGCAGTGGCGGCGCAGGAGGCGGAGATGGCGGAAGCCGGGGCGAGCACGCTCGCCGAGAAGATCGAGGTGCTGTTCCGCACGGTCCGGCGCCCCAACCGGGAGCAGTACAGCAACGAGGACGTGGCGCGTGCCTGCCGCGAGGCCACCGGCGAGACCTTCTCGGCCACCTACCTGTGGCAGCTGCGCACCGGCAAACGCGACAACCCGACCAAGCGGCACCTGGAGGCGCTGGCGCGGTTCTTCCACGTCTCGCCCGCCTACTTCTTCGACGACCGCTCCGAGGAGATCCTCGCCGAACTCGCCCTCCTGGAGGCGCTGCGCGACGCCGGTGTCCGGAACATGGCGCTTCGGGCGGTGGAACTCTCGCCCGAAGCTCTGGACACGGTCTCCGATGTGATCGAGACTATCGCTCGCCGGGAGGCTGCCAGGAGCAAGCCGGACCGGTGAGCACGACGTGGTGCCGCCCGAGCAGGCACCCCGCGACGGTTGACCGGCCACGTCGGCCCCGGCGGATAGGCGAGGCGCGCATTGCGGTGGATCCGACGGCACGGCGGACTGATGCGGCGCTGCCGCGCGATCAGCGACTCACTCGAACTCCCCGACCCGTTCGACGCCGCCGAGCTCGTCGCCCGCCTCGCCCACGACCGCGGCCGGCCGATCGACCTGATCGCCGTACCCGCCCGGCCCGGAGCGCCCTGCGGACTGCTGGTGACGACCGGTCAGGCCGACTACATCGTCTACGCCGAGGACACCAGCGAGGTGCACCGCCAGCACATCCTGGTGCACGAGTACGCCCACCTCCTGCTGGGCCACGCCGACGGCCCCTCGGCCGACCCCGGACTCGCCCGCGGCCTGCTGCCCCACCTCTCCCCGACGCTGATCGGGAAGGTCCTGGGCCGCACCGTCTACCTCGAACCCCAGGAGCAGGAGGCCGAGTTGCTCGCCTCGCTGATCCTCAAGCGCGCGCTGCTGCCCGACGGCCACCGGTCCGGCGCCCAGTCCCGGGACGCCGAGTGGGCGCACCGGCTCTTCCCCCTGCTGGGCACGCGCCGCCCGCCGGGCCCGCATGACTGACCCCGTCCTCGCCTTCGCCGCGGTCCTCCTGCTCGCCCTGAGCACCTACCGCTTCTTCGCCGGCCGCCGCGGCCGCTCACCGGCCCTGCGCTACACCTGCTGCTTCGCCTGGTGCTTCGGCGCCTTCCTCGCCCTGATGGCCGGCCAGACCAGGGCGGACATCGACCACGGGACGGGCCTGACGGGCCTGTCCGGCATGCTCACCGACCACCTCAAGATGGGCTCCGCCGGGTTCCTCGCGCTGACGGCCCTCGCCCTGCGCCGGCCCGCGGCCGACGCCCGGGCGCTGCGGCGCCGCCAGGTCGGCACCGCCCTCGCGGTCCTCGCCGCGACCGTCCTGTTCCTGCTCGCCCGGATCCGCGAGGACGGCGGCCAGACGGTGGCCACCGGCCCCTACGGCCCCGCGGCGCTGGCCGGTTACGACCTGGTCATCGCCGGGTACGTGGCCGGCTGCCTGGTCACCCTGCTGCGCCAGACGCTGTACTGGACCCGCCAGGCCGACAGTGCGGCCCTGCGCACGGCCCTCGGCCTGGTCACCCTCACCGACGCCGTCGGCCTGTGCTGGACCGCGTGGGGCCTCGACGACGTCCTCGGCGCGCTGCGCTCGGGCCGTCAACTGGCCACCGAGGACCCGGTCTCGCTGGCGCTCGGGCGGCTGTGCGCGGTCCTGCTGCTGGCCGGCGCCACCACGCTGCTGTGGGCGCGCGCCGGTCGCGCCGCCCGGCGGTGGCGGGTCGCGTACCGCAGCTACCGGTCGCTCGGGCCGCTGTGGCGGGCCCTGCACACGGCCTTCCCGCAGATCGCCCTCACCGCGGGCCGGATCACCGCGGGCCGGATGCCTCCGACCGACGCCGAACTCGCGCTCTACCGCCGGGTCATCGAGATCCGGGACGGGCTGCTGATCCTGCGCCGCTACCGCACGGTCGAAGCCCCTTCCGGCCCGGGCGGCGGCCCCTCCTCCGACGCCTTCGGTGTCGCCGACGAGCCCGGTGCCGCCGAGGAGCCCGGTGCCGCCGCGCGGGCCGAGGCCGCCCGGATCGCCGAGGCCCTGCGCCGCGCCCGTACCGCGGCTCCCGGCGGCCCCCTCCCCGGCGCCCCGCCGTCGGCCGAGCCGCACCTGCCGCACACCGGCAGCATGGAGGCCGAGACCCGCTGGCTGGGCCAGATCGCCCAGGCCCTGCGGACCCTGCCGCCGCTGCCGCCACGGTCGGCCGGCCCGGCGGGCGGCTGAGCGCCGAGGCGTCTTCCCGCCGAATCCGCTGACGCGGAAACGCGATTCGGCAATCCCGATATCCAGCCCGTCCGGCAACTCCACAGCCGTGAGCCCGAGTTATTCTGCCCGATATTCCTGACGGACAGCCAAGCCGTTATCCGAATTCCTCCGCCGGGGGCACCCCGTTCACGGCCGCCTCGCCCGGGAACCGCCGGACCGTCCGTACGCGTCCCGAACTCGGGGCACGGCAGTGGGCCGCCCACGCGACGCACCGTCACCCACGCCGCGCCGCCACCACCCGCGACACCCCTGGTGACCAGCACCGACAGCCCGGCGGTGTGACGCACGCCACCCCAGCCGGACGCCGCGTCGGAGCTGTCAGTCACCGTTCGCCACCACCTCCCGGGGGTCGGAACCGGCCCTGGAGGCCCCGCGTCGATGTGACTTCCGCCACACCGCATCAGGTGGTTTGTCCGGTTCTACCCGAGCTGCTCCCCGTCTGCCGACACATCGACAAGGGCACGCGTCCGCGCGAAATTCTCATGAACCTTTGACACCTGATTAAGCGTCCATAAAGATCCGCTCAAACTTCGCCCACATAACGGAAGTCGGAGCTTACGCACAGTGAGAACAGCAGCAAGACGGTCGGGCAGTCTGCTCGCCGCGGCACTCGCCGCGGTCGCGCTGACCGCCACCGCGGTGGTGCCGGCCGCCGCCGCGGCCGGCGGGACACCACCGCTCGGCGTGACGGACGCCCAGGACACCGCCGAGACCGTGGCCGTCCACGAGGCCGCCCGCACCGGCAAGCCGGTGGAGGTGCTCGCCAAGCGCAGCGAGACCAGTGACACCGTCGCCCAGCCGGACGGCAAGCTGAAGACCACCACCTACGTCCAGCCCAAGCGGGTGCGCAAGAACGGCGCCTGGGTCGAACTCGACCCGACGCTCCAGTCGCTGCCCGGCGGCGCCGTCGCCCCCAAGGGGTCCACCGCGGACCTGCGGTTCTCCGGCGGCGGCAGCGAACCGCTGGTCACGATGGCCCGGGCCGGCAAGGAGCTGAAGCTCAGCTGGCCGAAGCCGCTGCCCAAGCCGAAGGTCAACGGCGCGACCGCCGAGTACACGTCGATCCTGCCGGACGTGGACCTGCGGCTGTCCGCCACCAGGACCGGGTTCACCCAGGTCATCGTGGTGCACACCCCCGAGGCCGCCAAGAACCCCGAGCTGGACCGGCTCCGGCTCGGCCTCCAGGGCACCGGCCTGACGGTCAGCCAGGAGGCCGACGGCACCCTCAAGGCCAAGGACCCGTCCGGCGGCGGCACCGTCTTCGAGGCGCCCGTCCCGGTGATGTGGGACTCCTCCAAGCCGGCCACCGCCGCGCCGAGCGCTCCCGCGAGCGCCCCGGCCGCCGCCCCGAAGTCCTTCAAGGCCGCCCCGCAGGCGGCTCCGCAGGCCGAGGCCCCCGCCGCCGCCCCCGCGCAGAGCACCCCCGCCGCCGGTCCGAGCGACCCGGCCGCCGCCGGCTACGGTGACCTGCCGGGCGAGGGCGCGAAGATGACCCGGCTCAAGGTCGAGCTGCCCAAGGACGGCCTGCTGCTCACGCCCGACCAGGGCATGCTGGCCGCGCCGGACACCGTCTACCCGGTGATGATCGACCCGGCGTGGAACACCCCGCACGCCGGTGACTGGGCGGGCGTCTCGCGCACCTACCCGAACCAGGCGTACTGGCACTTCACGTACAACAGCAACTACGTCCACGACTGGGGCGTCGGCTACTGCGGCGACACCTCCCGGTGCGCGCCGACCGACGTCAAGCGGGCCTTCTTCCAGGTGTCCAACCCGTTCGTCGGCAAGCAGATCCTCTCCGCCACCTTCGGCACCTACGAGAGCTGGTCGTACTCCTGCGACGCCCGGCCCGTCGAGCTGTGGAACACCGGCTACATCTCCCCCGGCCTGAACTGGAACGCCCAGAACGCCTCCGGGTTCTGGGGCCGCTACCTGCAGACCATCAACACCGCGAAGGGCTGGAGCGGCAGCTGCCCCGGCGGCTGGCTGGAGTACGGCGAGGACGGCGCGGTGCGCAACCTCGTCCAGGACGCCGCGAACTGGGGCTGGCCGACCATCAGCTTCGGCCTGAAGGCCCAGAACGAGGGCGACACCCTCGCCTGGAAGCGCTTCACCGACGACGCCTACCTGTCGGTGTACTACAACCTGCGGCCCAACCAGATCCCGATGTCCGACATGACGATGTCGCCGGGCTCGGTCTGCCAGTACCCGGGCATCAGGATCAACAAGATGCCGCAGGTCACCACCCGGGCCTCCGACCCGGACGGCGAGGCCATCGGCGTGCAGTTCGCGGTCGGCTGGGACGACGGCACCGGCCTGCGCCGGCGCTGGTGGTCCACCGGCTCGGAGGACGCCGCACCGGCGGGCAACACCTTCAAGGCCTCCGGCTCGATGTTCTCCTGGCCGCTGCCGACGTCCCTGCCGCAGAACCTCCAGCTCGACTGGGAGGCCCGCGCCTGGGACGGCGCGCAGTGGGGGCCGTGGTCCGCCGACGGTGACCCGACCGGCTGCTACTTCATCGTCGACACCTCCGCACCGGACGGCCCGGCGATCACCTCGGACGCCTACCCGGGCTCCAAGGACGCCTCCGCGCCGCTCCCGTGGACCGACGGCGTCGGCAAGAACGGCCTGTTCACCCTGAAGTCCGCCGCCACCGACGTGGTCAAGTACCAGTGGGGCCTGGACACCTCGCCGTCCGCGGCGAACGAGGTCGCCACCAGCGGCGGCGCCGGGCAGACCGTGCGCGTCCAGCCGCAGACCGCCGGGGTGCACTTCCTCTCCGCCCGCGCCGTCGACGGATCGGGCAACGCCTCACAGCCCGAGACGTACTACTTCAACGTGCTCTCCGGGCAGACCCAGCGCACCGGCTGGTCGATGGACGACGCGAGCGGCACCAGCGTCACCGGCACCGGCGGCAGCCTGGAGGCCACCCTCGGCTCCGGCGCCACCCCGGGCGCGGCCGGCCACCTCGGCGAGGCCCTCGCCCTGGACGGCACCGCCAACGGCTACGGCGAGACCCAGGGCACGGTGCTGAACACCACCCGCGGCTTCGCCGTCTCCGCGTGGGTCAACCTCACCGAGAACACCCGCAACCGGGTCGCGGTCAGTGAGAACGGCAACTCCGCGGCCCGCTTCGCCCTCGGCACGTTCGGCGGCAAGTGGACCATGTGGACGTCCAGCCGGGACAACCCCACCGACTACGCCCTCGAACCGGCGAGTTCGGACGCCCCCGTGGTGCTCGGCCAGTGGACCCACCTGGTGGGCGTCTACGACCCGGTCGCGAAGACCAGCACCCTGTACGTCAACGGCGTTCCCGGCACCCCGGTGACCGTCGCCGCCAACTGGGACGTCCACGGCTCGCTGGAGTTCGGCCGCTCCAAGTACTTCGGCAACTGGACCGACCCGTGGAAGGGCTCGATCGACGAGGTCCGGCTGTGGGACCGCAACCTCGGCAAGACCGAGGCCGCCGACGTCGCCGCCGACAAGCAGCTCACCACCGGCCTGCCCGCCAGGTCGGTCTGGCACCTGGACGGCGCCTCCGCCAAGCCGGTCGGCACCGCCGAGACCGACAACCTGACCGCCTACAGCGGCGTCGCCCTCGGCCGGCCCGGCATCGCCGACAAGGCCATCCACCTGGACGGCGTCGACGACTACCTGCGCGGCACCCGCCCGCAGGTGGACGGCAGCCGGGACTTCTCCGTCTCGACCTGGGTGAAGCTGCCCGCGCCGACCCCCGGTGACACCACCGCCAAGATCGCGGTCACCCAGATCGGCCAGCACAACAGCGAGTTCTCGCTGTACTACTCCAGCTACTGGAAGCGCTGGGCCTTCGGCCGCTACAAGGAGGACACCTCCGCCGACACCCTGGTGCGCACCTGGCAGCCCGACTGCACCCCGGGCACCCAGATCAACGGCGTGCCCTGCTTCGCCGGCACCACCGGCGAGTGGACCCACCTGCTCGGCGTCTCCGACACCGCCGCCAAGAAGCTGCGCTTCTACATCAACGGCTTCCTGGTCGGCGAGTCGGACTACACCCAGAACGCGCCGTGGGCCAACCCCGGCCCGATCCAGATCGGCGCCGTCAACCGCGAGGGCGCCAACGGCGAGTTCTTCGGCGGTGACATCGACGACGTGCGCCTCTACGACCGCGTCGTCACCGGCCCGGAGGCCAGCGCGATGGTGCAGCAGCGCCCGCAGCTGGCCGGCCGCTGGAAGCTCTCCTCGGCCGCCGGCACCCCGGCCGTCACCCCCGACGAGGGCCCGGCCAAGGCCGGCGCCCAGCTCGGCGGCGGCGCCTCGATCAAGGCCGGCGGCGGCGTGCTGCCCGCCCCCGGCACCCTCCTGCTGGACGGCTCCACCGGCTACGCCGCGACCACCTCGACCCCGCTGCACACCGGCCAGAGCTTCACCCTGGCCGGCTGGGCGAACACCGCGGGCGTCCCGACCCGGGACATGACGGTGCTGTCCGTGGCCGGCGCCAACAACAGCGCCGTCACCCTGCGCTGGCACGCCCTGGGCAACGACGCCAACGGCCAGCCGACCGGCCAGTGGCAGGCCGAGGTGCGCGACTCCGACGCCACCGGCGCCGTCCGCACCCTGACCGCCCACACTCCGGCCACCTCCGTCCTGGAGAACTGGACGCACCTGGCGGTCACGTACGACGCCTTCGCGGACCGGCTCGCCCTGTACGTCGGCGGCCAGATCGAGAACCAGGGCTGCCCGGACGGTTCGACCGGCTGCACCCCGCACATCTCCTGGACCGGCGCCCCGCAGCCCTACGAGGCGACGGGCGGCGTGCAGTTCGGCCGGAACAGGTCGGCCGGCGGCTGGGGCGAGTACTTCTCCGGTGAGCTGGACGACGTCTGGCTGTACCAGGGCGTGCTGAGCCCCGCCCAGATCGCCAAGCTCGCCGACTACAACGTCGAGTTGAGCACCTCCACCGGCGTCTGATCTCCCCCACTTCCGCGGGCCGGGCGGCTTCCTGCCGCCCGGCCCGTGGTTCGTCACACCCGTTTTCTCCCTGAGGAGTCGTTCCACCCATGAGCAGGAAGAGGTCGGTGCCGCGGCTGTCGGCCCGCACCAGGGTGTCCGCGGTCATCGCGGGCACGCTGGTCGGGTCGCTGCTGCCGGCACTGCCGCTGGCCGCCGTCGCGGCGGCCGCGGAACCGTACAGCAAGCCCTCGGCGGTCTCACCCGAGAAGCCGGTCAAGGGCTCGGACGCCAAGACCAAGGGCCGCAAGGCCGACACCACCGTCAGCAGGACGGACGGCAAGCACGGCGCCCTGCCCGGCGCGGGCAGCGCCACCGTCGACGTGCCCGGC
>NZ_JBHXLL010000041.1:0-82705 GCF_042721415.1 Kitasatospora sp. NPDC058444
GCCCGGTTACATTCCGAACCCGGAAGCTAAGCCTCACAGCGCCGATGGTACTGCAGGGGGGACCCTGTGGGAGAGTAGGACGCCGCCGAACAATTCTTCAGAATGAACCCCCATCCGGTTTCCGGATGGGGGTTCTTCGCGTTTTGGGAGCATTCCCGGAGCGTTTTCGGAGCCGATGCCGGAGCCTGAACGTGCGAGGCCGCGGGCGAGTACGGCCGGGGTGGTCGGTGCGCCGGCGGCGATGGTCCGGCGGATCGTCAGAACAGCCGCTTCCGCCCTGCTCGGTGACCGGGAGCGGCCCCTTGGTCGCCCGGCGTCCTGTCTACGCCCGTAGCACCCCTTCACGGCCCTTCTGAAGGGTCGTGGGACCCCACCTGTCGTCACTCCCCGGGCTTGGCGCTGGTGATGACCGCGAAGACGGCGCCGTGCGGGTCGACCAGTTGGGCCAGACGGCCGACGCCGTGTACGTCCATGGCCGGGATCCGTACGGTCGCGCCGAGGGTGGCGGCGATGGCGAGGCTGGCGTCGGTGTTGGGGACCTCGAAGTAGGGGAGCCAGTGCGAGGTGGTGCCGCGCGCGGTCTGTTCGGGGCCGAGCTGCATGATGCCGCCGTGGGCGTCGTCGCTGCCGCCGCCGGCCGGGGTGAGGACGGTGTACATCGCCTCGCCGAACGGGACGTCCTGCTCCTGCCAGTCGAAGACGGCGCGGTAGAAGGACTTGGCGCGTTCGGCGTCGACGCTGTAGCACTCGGCCCAGCAGAGGCTGCCCTCCTCGGTGACGAGGTCCAGGCCGCGGTTGTCGTGCGGTTGCCAGACGGCGAAGTCGGCGCCGGTCGGGTCGGTGTAGCCGGCCATCCGGCCCGCGGTGAAGACGTCGAAGGGGGCGAACCGGACGCGGCCGCCGGCCTGTTCGACCAGGGCGGTGGTGCGGTCGGCGTCCTCGGTGGTGAAGTAGATCGTCCAGCCGGGCGGGGTGCCCTCGTCGGCGAGCGGGCCGAGGGCGGCGACGGTCCGGCCGTCGAGCTGGAAGAAGCCGTAGCCGCCGGCCTCGGGCCCGGCCGAGTCGAAGGTCCAGCCGAACAGGGTGGTGTAGAAGTCGACGGACGCGCGGGTGTCGGGGCTGCTCAGGTCGAGCCAGTCCGGGGAACCGGGGCGGAAGTCGGTGTTGAGCATGGCGGCACTGCTCCTCGGACGGGGCCCGGGCGGGCGTGGTCGGCGTCGGTCCCCCTCGGTCCCTCCCAGCCTGGCACCTCGGCCGGGGCGGTGCACGGCAGGCAGGTGCACGGCAGGCCGGTGGACGGCGGGCAGGTGCACGGCGGGGAACCGTTCAGGGCTTTGTCGGCACCGGGCGGTACGGTGCGTAGCGGCATTGATCCACCCGTACCGGTCGAAGGGGGTCCGGTGAGCAAGCGGACGGCGCAGTCCGAGCAGCAGGTGCCGCGGCAGCTCGCGCAGGTCGAGGGCGTGCTGGAGCGGATCACCTACGCCAACGAGGAGACCGGCTACACGGTGGCCCGGGTGGACACCGGGCGGGGCGCGAACGACCTGCTGACGGTGGTGGGCGCGCTGCTGGGGGCGCAGGTCGGGGAGTCGCTGCGGCTGCACGGGCGGTGGGGTTCGCACCCGCAGTACGGGCGGCAGTTCACGGTGGAGAACTACACCACGGTGCTGCCCGCGACCGTCCAGGGGATCCAGAGGTACCTGGGCTCGGGGCTGATCAAGGGGATCGGGCCGCGGTTCGCCGAGCGGATCGTGGAGCGCTTCGGGGCGGAGACCCTGGAGGTGATCGAGAACGAGCCGGGCCGGCTGATCGAGGTGCCGGGGCTGGGGCCGAAGCGGACGAAGAAGATCGCGGCGGCCTGGGAGGAGCAGAAGGCCATCAAGGAGGTGATGGTCTTCCTGCAGGGGGTCGGGGTGTCCACCTCGCTGGCTGTGCGAATCTACAAGCAGTACGGCGACGGTTCGATCGGGGTCGTGCGGAACGAGCCCTACCGGCTGGCCTCGGACGTCTGGGGCATCGGCTTCCTGACGGCGGACCGGATCGCCCAGGCGGTGGGCATCCCGCACGACAGCCCGGAGCGGGTGAAGGCGGGCCTGCAGTACGCGCTGTCGCAGAGCACCGACCAGGGGCACTGCTTCCTGCCGGAGGAGCGGCTGATCGCGGACGGGGTGAAGCTGCTCCAGGTGGACGTCGGGTTGGTGATCGACTGCCTGGCGGAGCTGGTCGCGGCCGAGGGGGTGGTGCGCGAGGCCATCCCGGGGGAGGGCGGCGAGCCGGTCACGGCGGTGTACCTGGTGCCGTTCCACCGGGCGGAGATCTCGCTCGCCAACCAGGTGGTGCGGCTGCTGCGGTCGGACGCGGACCGGATGCCGTGGTTCGGGAACGTGGACTGGCCGGTGGCGCTGGACTGGCTGGCGAAGCGGACCGGGGCCGAGCTGGCGCCGGAGCAGGAGCAGTCGGTGCGGCTGGCGTTGACCGAGAAGGTCGCGGTGCTGACGGGGGGTCCGGGCTGCGGCAAGTCGTTCACGGTGAAGTCGATCGTGACGCTGGCGCTGGCGAAGCGGGCCAAGGTGGTGCTGGCGGCGCCGACCGGCCGGGCGGCGAAGCGGCTGGCGGAGCTGACCGGGGTGGAGGCCTCGACGGTGCACCGGCTGCTGGAGCTGAAGCCGGGCGGGGACGCCGCGTACGACCGGGACCGGCCACTGGACGCGGACCTGGTGGTGGTCGACGAGGCCTCGATGCTGGACCTGATCCTGGCGAACAAGCTGGTCAAGGCGGTGCCGCCGGGTGCCCACCTGCTGTTCGTGGGGGACGTGGACCAGTTGCCCTCGGTGGGCGCCGGGGAGGTGCTGCGGGATTTGCTGGCCGAGGGCGGGCCGGTCCCGTCGGTGCGGCTGACCAGGATCTTCCGGCAGGCCCAGCAGTCCGGCGTGGTGACCAACGCGCACCGGATCAACGAGGGCAGGCCGCCGCTGACGGACGGTCTGGCGGACTTCTTCCTGTTCGCCGAGGACGACGCGGAGCGGGCGGCCGGGCTGACGGTGGACGTGGTGGCGCGCCGGATCCCGCAGAAGTTCGGCTTCGACCCGCGCCGGGACGTGCAGGTGCTGGCGCCGATGCACCGCGGCCCGGCCGGCGCGGGGAACCTGAACACCCTGCTCCAGGCGGCGGTGACGCCGGCCCGGGAGGGGCTGGCCGAACGCCGCTTCGGCGGCCGCACGTTCCGGGTGGGGGACAAGGTCACCCAGATCCGCAACAACTACGACAAGGGGCGGAACGGCGTCTTCAACGGCACAGTGGGAGTGGTGACCGCCCTCAGCGTGGACGACCAGCGGTTGACGGTGCTCACCGACGAGGACGAGGAGGTGGCGTACGACTTCGACGAACTGGACGAGCTGGCCCACGCGTACGCGGTGACGATCCACCGCTCGCAGGGCAGCGAGTACCCGGTGGTGGTGATTCCGGTCACCATGTCCGCTTGGACGATGCTCCAGCGGAACCTGCTCTACACGGCTGTGACCAGGGCTCGGAAACTGGTGGTGCTGGTGGGGTCACGCAAGGCGATCGGGCAGGCCGTCCGGGCCGTCAGCGCAGGTCGGAGGCACACCGCACTCGATCATCGACTGGCAACTGGATGATTATCCAACGGGATGGTTGCCTCTAATGTTCTCTTGACGTGAAGAGATTTACGGCAGAGCCTAGGGTGGTGCCGATCTTGTCCGGTTCGTACCGGCTGCGGCGGCAGGTTTTGTAGGGGCGGGCCCTTTCGGGCCACCCCGGGTGCGCGACTGTCCTCCGGATGGGGGATGGTAGAGACAGTCAGGGCACCTTGGAAGAGGATTCATTTCGTCGGTGAGGAAGACGTGAGCGACAACTCGGTAGTACTGCGGTACCAGGACGGCGAGTACGAATACCCCGTCGTCGAGAGCACTGCGGGCAACTCCGGCTTCGACATCTCGAAGCTGCTCCCGCAGACCGGCCTGGTCACCCTGGACAACGGCTTCGGTAACACCGCCGCGTACAAGTCCGCGATCACCTTCGTGGACGGTGACAACGGCATCCTGCGGTACCGCGGCTACCCGATCGAGCAGCTCGCCTCCGATGGCGGCTTCATCGAGACCGCGTACCTCCTGATCAACGGTGAGCTGCCCAACGCGGACCAGCTGGCGGAGTTCAACCGCGAGATCACCCAGCACACCCTGCTGCACGAGGACGTCAAGCGCTTCTTCCAGGGCTTCCCGCGGGACGCCCACCCGATGGCCATGCTTTCCTCGGTCGTCGGCGCGCTGTCCACGTTCTACCCGGAGAGCCACAACCCGTTCGACGCGGCCCAGCGCCACCTGTCGACGGTCCGCCTGCTCGCCAAGCTGCCGACGATCGCCGCGTACGCGTACAAGAAGGCGATGGGCCAGCCCTTCGTCTACCCGCGCAACGACCTGAGCTACGTCGAGAACTTCCTGCGGATGACCTTCGCCGTCCCCGCCGAGGACTACGAGCTCAACCCGGTCGTCGTCAACGCGCTGGACAAGCTGCTCATCCTGCACGCGGACCACGAGCAGAACTGCTCGACCTCCACCGTGCGCCTGGTCGGCTCCAGCCACGCCAACCTGTTCGCCTCGATCTCGGCCGGCATCTCGGCCCTGTGGGGCCCGCTGCACGGCGGCGCCAACCAGGCCGTGCTGGAGATGCTGGAGAGCATCCAGAAGGACGGCGGCGACGTCGACGCCTTCATCACGAAGGTGAAGAACAAGGAAGCCGGCGTCAAGCTGATGGGCTTCGGCCACCGGGTCTACAAGGCCTTCGACCCGCGCGCCGCCCAGGTCAAGCTGCTCGCGCACGAGGTCCTCGGCCAGCTCGGCAAGAGCGACGAGCTGCTGGACATCGCGCTCAAGCTGGAGGAGCACGCCCTCAAGGACGACTTCTTCATCTCGCGCAAGCTGTACCCGAACGTGGACTTCTACACCGGCCTGATCTACCGCGCCATGGGCTTCCCGACCAGCATGTTCACCGTGCTGTTCGCGCTCGGCCGGCTGCCGGGCTGGATCGCCCACTGGCACGAGATGATCAACGACCCGACCAGCCGGATCGGCCGCCCGCGCCAGATCTACACCGGCACCGCGATCCGCGACTACGTCCCGCTGGACGCCCGCTGACCGCAGCGGTGCCGACCACCGGCCCGCGCGGAAGCTGAAAGGGGCCCGGCCGCTGTCCCAGCGGCCGGGCCCCTTCGCGTCCCGGTGGCGCGCCCGAGGGCCCGCGCGGGGACGGAACCGTACGGCGCACGACTCCGGGGCCGGCCGCAGCCGGGGACGGCCGCTCAAAGCGTCCCAGGCCCGCCAGAACCCCGGCGTCGTGCGCGAAGGCCGTCGGGTTCGACGACCGTTCCCGGGGCCCGCCGGAGCCCCGTCGGCGACAGCCGCTGGAAGCGCGGGGACACGTTGCCGTTCAGCGTGTCCCCGCCCATCGGAAAAACTGCCGCACTACCAACCTAAGACGTATCAGGGTGCGAGAAGTTACGCCCGGGGGGTGTGAGCTGCCTCTCGCCACGCTCCGTGTGCGCGTCGTACCGGGCCCATATCACACCTTCGCTGGCGCGGGACGTCACCCTCCCCGCAGTCACGGCAACCGAGCGTGATAGGAATCGTGGCATTCCGGTACGGACCGTCGCGCACATTCGCAGTGCGACGGCGGAACTGGGGAGGGAGTGGGCAGATGGCCAGGAACGTCGTCGTCACCGGTGGTGGCACGGGAATCGGGTACGAGGTCACTCGGCGGTTCGTCGAGGCCGGCGACCGCGTGGTGATCGTGGGCCGCCGCCGGGAGGTCCTGGAGAAGGCCGCGGCCGAGTTCGGGCCGAACGTCACCCCGCTGGTGTGCGACCTCGCCGACCCGGACGCCGTCGAGGCCGCGCTCGCCGAACTGCCCGAGCGGATCGACGTCCTGATCAACAACGCCGGCAGCCGGGAGACCGTCGTCGGCGGCGGGCCGCACGCCCTGCTGGCGCGCTGGCGCGGCGACTTCGAGCGCAACGTGCTGACCGTGGTGCTGCTCACCGAGTCGGTCCGCGACCGGCTCACCCCGGGCTCCGGCCGGGTCGTCACCATCAGCTCCATCGCCGCCCTGCGCGGGGCCGGCTCGTACGGCGCGGCGAAGGCCTCGCTGCACGCCTGGAACCACTTCCTGGCCGCCCAGTTGGGCACCTCGGGCATCACCGCCAACATCGTCGCGCCGGGCACCGTCGCGGGCACCGAGTTCTTCGGGCCGCGGCTGGACGAGGCCGAGGTCGCCCGCCGGGCCGCCCGCACCCTGCTCGGGCGGATCGGCGAGACCGGCGAGGTCGCGGCGGCGGTGCACTTCCTGGCCTCGCCCGAGGCCGGGTTCATCACCGGCGAGATCCTGCACTGCAACGGCGGCGAGCTGCTGGGGCGTTGAGCCGCCGGCCCGCTGAGGCCCGCTGAGGCCCGCTGAGGCGCCGAGGTACGTCGAAGGCCCCGACCGGTGACGGTCGGGGCCTTCGCGCGCAAGGGCTCAGGCGGGCCGGAAGCGGCGCAGCCGCAGGCTGTTGGTGACCACGAAGACCGAGGAGAAGGCCATCGCGGCCCCCGCGATCATCGGGTTGAGCAGGCCGGCCGCGGCCAGCGGGATCGCCGCCACGTTGTAGCCGAAGGCCCAGCACAGGTTGCCCTTGATGGTGCCCAGGGTGCGGCGGGAGAGCCGGATGGCGTCGGCCGCCGAGCGGAGGTCGCCGCGGACCAGGGTGAGGTCGCCGGCCTCGATGGCGGCGTCGGTGCCGGTCCCCAGGGCCAGGCCCAGGTCGGCCTGGGCGAGCGCGGCCGCGTCGTTGACGCCGTCGCCGACCATCGCCACGACCCTGCCCTCGGCCTGCAGCCGCTTGACGGTGGAGACCTTCTCCTCGGGGAGCACCTCGGCGATCACGTGCTCCGGGGCGATGCCGACCTCGGCCGCCACGGCCTCGGCCACCGCCCGGTTGTCGCCGGTCAGCAGCACGGGCGTGAGGCCCAGCGCGCGCAGCCGGCCGACGGCCTCGGCGCTGGTCGGCTTGACCGCGTCGGCGACCTCCAGCACGGCCCGCGCCTCGCCGTCCCAGCCGACCGCGATCGCGGTGCGGCCGGCCGCCTCGGCGGCGGCCCGGGCGCGGGCCAGGGAGGGCGGCAGGTGCTGCGCGCGGTCGGCCAGTAGGGCCTCGCGCCCGGCGACCACCGTGCGGCCCGCCACGACCCCCTCCACGCCCCGCCCGGGCACGTTGCGGAAGTCCGCGACGGCGGGCAGTTCGCCGGCCTCGGCGGCCGCCTCGGCGATGGCCCGGGCGATCGGGTGCTCGGAGGCGTGCTCGACGGCGCCGGCCAGCCGCAGCGCCTCGGCCCGGTCCACGCCCTCGGCGGTGTGCACGGCGACCAGGGCCATCCGGCCGGTGGTGACGGTGCCGGTCTTGTCCAGGACGACGGTGTCGACCTCGCGGGTCGTCTCCAGCACCTCGGGGCCCTTGATCAGGATGCCGAGCTGGGCGCCGCGGCCGGTGCCGACCATGAGCGCGGTCGGGGTGGCCAGGCCCAGGGCGCACGGGCAGGCGATGATCAGCACGGCGACGGCGGCGGTGAAGGCCTCGGTGGCGCTGTCGGTGGTCAGCAGCCAGACCACCAGGGTGGTCAGGGCGATCAGGATGACGACCGGGACGAAGACGGCGGAGATCCGGTCCGCGAGGCGCTGGGCGGCGGCCTTGCCGTTCTGGGCCTCCTCGACCAGCCGGGCCATCCGGGCCAGCCGGGTGTCCGCGCCGACCCGGGTGGCCTCCACGACCAGGCGCCCGCCCGCGTTGACGGTGGCGCCGGTGACGGCGTCCCCGACGGTGACCTCGACCGGGACGGACTCGCCGGTGAGCATCGAGGCGTCCACGGCGGAGGCGCCCTCGACCACCACGCCGTCGGTGGCGATCTTCTCGCCGGGGCGGACCACGAAGCGGGTGCCGACCGCCAGCCGGTCGACCGGCAGCCGCACCTCGCGTCCGCCCTCCAGGACCGCGACGTCCTTGGCGCCGAGGTCGAGCAGGGCGTGCAGCGCGGCGCCGGCCCGGCGCTTGGAGCGGGCCTCCAGATAGCGGCCGAGCAGGATCAGCACGGTGACGGCGGCGGCGGTCTCCAGGTAGAGCGTGGCGGAGGCGTCGGTGTCGCCGACGGACAGCGAGAAGTCGTGGTGCATCCCGGGCATGCCGGCGTGGCCCAGGAACAGCGCCCAGCAGGACCAGCCGAAGGCGGCCAGGGTGCCGAGCGAGACCAGGGTGTCCATGGTGGCGGCGCCGTGCCGCAGGTTGGTCCAGGCGGCGCGGTGGAACGGCAGGCCTCCGTAGACCACCACCGGGCCGGTGAGCGCGAAGGCCAGCCACTGCCAGTCGGTGAACTGGAGGGCCGGGACCATGGACAGCAGGACGACCGGGACGCTGAGGACGGCGCTGATCAGCAGCCGGTCGCGCTGGGGGTCGGGCCGGGGGGCGGGCTCCTCGGCCCGGGCCGACGGCTCGGGGGCGGCGGGCGCCGGCGGCGGGGGGAGCTCGGCGGTGTAGCCGGTGCGCTCGACGGTGGCGATCAGGTCCTCGACCGTGGTGCCGGGGCCGAAGTCGACGCGGGCCTTCTCGGTGGCGAAGTTGACGGTGGCCTCGACGCCGTCCATCCGGTTGAGCTTCTTCTCGATCCGGGCGGCGCAGGAGGCGCAGGTCATCCCGCCGATCGCCAGCTCGACCCGGTCCCGGGCCCCGAGGTCCGGGGCGGACGTGCTCATTGCGGAATCAGCTCCTCGGTCGGGTGGGCGGCGGGGACGCCGCGGCGCCCCCGCCGTGCCGGGTGGTTCAGGCGCTGCGGCCGACCAGCTCGTAGCCGGCCTCGTCGATCGCGGCGCGCAGCTGCTCGTCGTCCAACGGGGCGGCGGAGGAGATCGTCACGGTGCCGGCCGCGGAGTCGGCGGAGACTCCGGTGACCCCGGTCAGGGCGGAGACCTCCTCGCTGATCGCCTTCTCGCAGTGGCCGCAGCTCATGCCGGACACGGTGTAGGTGATGGTGCTGGACATCGGAGGCCTCCGGGAGGTCCGGGCGGCCCGGGTGTTCGACCGGGACGCGGCGCTGGCAACGACTCTTATGACCACACCATACCCCTCCAGGGTATTTCTGGGAGTGGTGGGGTGGGGCACACCGCGGAACCGGGGCCCGGGCCGGTCGGGCCCCGCCCGTGATCGTCCCTTATGTTCGATATGTGTTTCCGCTCCGCCGCGCCCAGTCCCCCTCGGCCCCCACGGCAGCCGGACTGCCGCCGGACCGGCAGCGCGGCGCCCTGCTCGCCGCCGACCTCCAGGACGTGCCGTTCTGGAGGCGCGCCACCCCGGCGCTGATCGCCATCCTGCTGGTCGGGCTCGCGGACTTCCTCTCCGGCAAGGACCGCTACCTGGCCCCGCTGATGACCGTGGTGCCGACCATCGCGGCGCTCACCCTGAAACCCCGCGAACTGCTCCTGGTCTGCTCGCTCGGGCTGCTCACGGTGTTCGGGCTCAGCCACCACGACGAGGTCGACAACATCAACGATGCCCGCTTCCTGTACGGGGCGATGATCAGCTACGTCGTCCTGACACTCTTCTCGGCCTGGGTCGCCAAGATCCGGATGCGGCGAGCGGCGGCCTTCGCGGCCGTCAGCTCCGTCGCCGAGGCCGCCCAGCGGGCGCTGCTCCAGCTGCCGGGACCGACCGTCGGACCGCTGCGGCTCGCGGTGCGGTACGTGTCGGCGGCGGACGCCTCACGGATCGGCGGAGACCTGTACTCGGTGCTCGAGACACCGCACGGCACCCGGGTCGCGGTCGGAGACGTCCGGGGCAAGGGACTGGCGGCGGTGCAGACCGCGGCCGTGGTGCTCGGCGCGTTCCGCGAGGCGGCGTACGACGAGGCCGGGCTGCGGGGCGTCGCGGCACGGATCGAGGCCAGCGTCGAACGGCACGTGCCGGACGGGGAGTTCACCACGGCGCTGTTCGCCGAGTTCCGAACACCGGGGGCGATGGAACTACTGCAGTACGGGCACGTGCCGCCGATCCGGGTGGACCACGAGGGACGGGCGCACGTGCTCCACGCGCCCGACCCCTGGGTGCCGCTGGGGCTCGGCCGACTGGCGTCCGGGGAGCCGACCACCTGGGGGCAGCCGTTCGGGACGGACGACGTCCTGGTGCTCTGCACGGACGGGGTGATCGAGGCACGGCACCGGACGAGCGGGGAGTTCTACCCGCTGGCGGAACGGGTCGGGCCGCTGGTGCGGGGAGCTGCGCGCTCGGCGGGGGAGCTGGAGACGGCGGTGGGGCGGGTGTACGCGGACCTGCTGGCGCACACGGGTGGGGAGCTGGGGGACGACGCTTTGCTGTTGCTGATCGCGCGGACGGATGGGTGAGGGGCCCCTGCGGGGCGGGCTTGTGGGGTTGGGCTCTCGGGAGGGTGGGGGCCGGGGGCGCGTCCCTCTCGCTGGGGTGGGAGGGGGTGGGTGGGTGGCGTCGCTCGTGTGGGGTGGTGGGGCGTTCCTCTCGCTGGAGGGAGGGGGTGGTGGGGCGTTCCTCTCGCTGGAGGGAGGGGGTGGTGGGGCGTTCCACTCGCTGGAGGGAGTGGGTGTTGTGGGTGGGTGGGTGGGTGGGTGGGGCTCAGGTGGTGATGTCGGCGAGGGTGCGGAAGACGAGGGCTGTGGAGGTGGCGCCCGGGTCCTGGTGGCCGATGCTGCGTTCGCCGAGGTAGGAGGCGCGGCCCTTGCGGGCCTGGAGGGGGACGGTGTCGCGGGCGCCCTGTTCGGCGGCTTCGGCGGCCGCGGCGGCCGCCGCGGGGAGGCCCGCTCCGGTGGCGGCTGCGGCGCGGAAGGCGGCGACGGCCGGGGTCCAGGCGTCCACGATGGTCTTGTCGCCGGGTTCGGCCTTGCCGAGGAGGCGCACGGCGTCCAGGCCGGCGGACAGGGCCTCGGCGACGGCGGCCGGGCCGGCCGGTTCGGGCAGGGCGGCGCCGATGGCGCGGAAGGCCTTGCCGTAGAGCGGGCCGGAGGCGCCGCCGACCTTGGAGATGAGTGTGGTGCCGGTCTTGGTGAGGACGGCGCCGGGGCCGGCCGGCTGGAGGCCGTCCAGGGCGGTCAGGGCGGCGGCGAAGCCGCGCCGGAGGTTGCTGCCGTGGTCGCCGTCGCCGATCGCGGTGTCCAGCTCGGTGAGCCGGGACTGCTCCTTCTCGACGGCCGCGGCGATCGCGCGGATCCAGGCCTCGGCCAGCGGGGTGTCGAAGTCCATCGGGTCTCCTTCGGTGCGGCTCAGCGCTTGAGGGCGGGAGTGTCGACCGGGGCGTCCCAGAGTTCCAGCAGCTCGGGGTCGGCCTTGGTGAGGGTGAGCGAGAAGCCGGCCATGTCCAGGCTGGTGACGTAGTTGCCGACCAGGCTGCGGGCCACCGTGATGCCGCGCTCGGCGAGCCTCGCGGCGACCTCGCCGTAGACCACGTACAGCTCCAGCAGAGGGGTCGCGCCGAGGCCGTTGAGCAGGGCGATCACCTCGTCGCCCGGGGTCAGGTGGTGGTCGGTGAGGATGGTGTCGACCACTTCGGTGGCGAGTTCGCGGGCCGGGCGGAGCTTCTCACGGCGGCGGCCGGGCTCGCCGTGGATGCCGACGCCGACCTCGATCTCGTCCTCGGGCAGGTCGAAGCCGGGCTTGCCGGCGGCCGGGGCGGTGGCCGCGGTGAGCGCGATCGCGAAGGAGCGGGAGGCGGCGTTGACGCGCTCGCCGAGGGCGGCGACCTCGTCCAGCGGGGCGCCGCGTTCGGCGAGGGCGCCGGCCGTCTTCTCGACCAGGACGGTCGCGCCGGTGCCCCGGCGCCCGGCCGTCCAGGTGGAGTCCTCGACCGCGACGTCGTCGTTGACCAGGACGGTGCGGACCTCTAGGCCCTCCTCGGCGGCGAGTTCGGCGGCCAGCTCGAAGTTCATCACGTCGCCGGTGTAGTTCTTCACGACGAAGACCACGCCGGCACCGCTCTCCACGGCCTTGGCGGCGGCCAGCATCTGGTCCGGGACGGGCGAGGTGAACACCTCGCCGGGGCAGGCGGCGTCGAGCATGCCGGGGCCGACGAAGCCGCCGTGCAGCGGCTCGTGGCCGGAGCCGCCGCCGGAGATCAGCGCGACCTTGGGGCCGGCCGGGCGGGCCGCCCGGGTGATCACCCGGTTGGGGACGTCCACCGCCAGCTCCGGATGGGCGGCGGCGATTCCGGCCAGCGCGTCCTCCAGGACGCTCTCCGGGGTGTTGATCAGCTTCTTCAACGCTCTTCGCTCCCTTGGTGACCAGGGTGAGGACGCCACGGCGGTCGATGCCGTCGACCCGACGCTACGCCAGACGGGGGTGGTGGGCACGGGGTGCGACACGCGGGATTCCGGTCACCCTCCCGGAGCAGCGGGTCCCGGTCGTAGGGTCGGCCGCATGAGTGAGAACGTGGGCATTGTTCTGGTCTCGCACAGCGCCCGGCTCGCGGAGGGGCTGCGCGAGCTGCTCGGCGAACTCGCCTCGGACGGCGTGCGGGTGGTCGTCGCGGGCGGCACCGAGGACGGCGGGCTCGGCACCAGTTACGACCTGATCGCGGCGGCGATCGCGCGGGCCGACGCCGGGGCGGGCGTGGTCGTGCTGCCGGACCTTGGCAGTTCGGTGCTCACCGCCGTCACGGTGCTGGAGGACGAGCCGCGCCCGGGCGTGAAGCTGGTGGACGCGCCGTTCGTGGAGGGCGCGGTGGCCGCCGCCGTCACCGCCTCGACCGGGGCGGCGCTGGCCGAGGTGGTCGCGGCGGCCGAGGACGCGCGGGGATTCAGGAAGCTCTGATCACCTTCGGGGGGCGTGGCGCCTGGCGGCTGTTCGGCCGGACGTCCGCTCACTTGGCGTCCGCGTAGCAGTCCACCACCGCCGTGCTGAGCGGGAAGCGCACCGGGGTGTCGCCGAACACCAGCCGGCGGGCCTCCTCGGCCGCCTCGGCGACGGCGGCGGCCACCTCGTCGGCGAGGTTCGCCGGGGTGTGCACCACCACCTCGTCGTGCTGGAAGAACACCAGGTGGGGGCGGTCCGCCGGGCCGGCCGCCGGCAGGTCGTGCAGCCGGCGGCGCAGCGCGGCGAGCAGGGCCAGCGCCCAGTCGGCGGCGCTGGCCTGGATGACGAAGTTGCGGGTGAAGCGGCCGCGGGCGCGGGCCGTGCGGCCGCCGGCCTCGCCCGCGGTGTCGCCCTCGGTGAGGTCGAGGAAGTCGGCGGAGGCCGGCGGGCAGACCCGGCCGAGCCGGGAGGCGACCACGCCGCCGTCCTCGCCGGTGCGGGCGGCGGCCTCGACGTAGCCCATCGCGGCCGGGTAGCGGCGGTGCAGGGTGTTGAGCAGCGGGCCGATGTCGCCGCTGGTCTGCCCGTACATGGCGCCGAGCAGGCCGAGCTTGGCCTTGTCCCGGTCGCCCTGGAAGGCGTGGGTGGCGAGCGCCTCGTACAGGTCGCCGCCGGCGGCGGTGCGGGCTAGTCCGGCGTCCTGGGAGAGCGCGGCGAGCACCCGGGGCTCCAGCTGGGCGGCGTCGGCGACGACCAGCAGCCAGCCCGGGTCGGCGACCACGGCGCGGCGCAGGATGCGCGGGATCTGCAGGGCGCCGCCGCCGCGGCTGGCCCAGCGGCCGGAGACCACGCCGCCGACCACGTACTCGGGCCGGAACCGGCCGCCGCGGGCCCAGGCGTCCTGCCAGGCCCAGCCGTGCGCGACGTGGATCCGGGACAGCTCCTTGTAGCGGACCAGCAGCTGCGCGGCCGGGTGGTCGATGCCCTTGAGCTCCCAGGAGCGGGTGGAGCCGAGCTGGATGCCGGCCTCGGCGAAGGCGCGCAGCACCTGGGTGTGCGAGTCGGGGTTGAACGGCTTGGCGCCGAGCGCCTGCTGGAGGTCGACGGCGAGCTCGGCGAGGACCCTGGGCTGGGTGCCGGGGACGGTCGGGCGGGGGCCGAGCAGTTCGGTCAGCAGGTGGTCGTGGACGTCGGCCCGCCAGGGCAGCCCGTCGTGGGCGATCTCGGCGGCCACCAGGGCGCCGGCCGACTCGGCGGCGACCAGCAGCCGGAACCGCTGCCGGGCGCCCGGGTCGGCGATGGCGGCGATCCGGCGCTGCTGTTCGGCGTGGACGGCGACCACCGCCGCCAGCGGGTCGGCGCCGGGCGGCAGTTGCAGCCGGTCGGGGGCGAACAGGGTGTCCTGGCCGTCGTCGGCGTCGGCCAGGCCCGGTTCGGGCAGGTCCGCCGGGACGGGCAGGCCGCTCAGCCGGGCCCAGGCGGCGCCGAGCGACCGGGGCGCGCCGAACCGGCCCTCGTGCGCCAGCAGCAGGGCCTCGACCAGCCGCAGGTCGTGGCAGCGGGCGAGCCGGTCGGGCAGGTGGGGCAGCAGCGGGGCATACCCGGAGTCGGCGGCGGCCCAGACCCAGCGCGGGTGGTCGGCGGCCTCCCGGGCGGCGACGGCGGTGGCGAGGTCGCGGACGGCCTCCGGCGGGCCGAGCGGGGCGCCGGCGTCGTCCAGCGCCTGGAGCCGGCCGCCGGGGCCGTGCGGGTCGGGCGTGAGGGCGGTCCTGGGTGCCACGGGTGCTGCTCCTCTCCGGCGCGCGGTCGGGCGTGCGGGGGCGGGGACGGGGGTGCGGGCCCGCGGGCGGGCGCGCGGCGGCCCGCGACCGACGGGTCCGCGCCGTCGACGTTAACGGGTGGGTACGACAAAGGGTCGCAGGCGGGGGCGGCGGCGACCGGCGGGAGGGGCCCCGGCGGGCGTCCGCGACGGCGGTAGAGCCCGTGGGCAGGGCGGGTGACACCGCGTAGGGTTCGCGAATGACCGAGAACCCGTTCTTCCAGGCCAGCCCGCTGGTCTACGAACTCCCGCCGTTCGCCGAGATCCGCGAGGAGCACTACCTGCCCGCGTACGAGCGGGGAATGGCCGAGCAGCTGGCCGAGATCGCGGCGATCACCGCCGACCGGAGCCTGCCGACGTTCGAGAACACCGTGGTGGCCCTGGAGCGCTCCGGGGAGCTGCTGCGCCGGGTCGACGCGGTGTTCCGCCACGTGTCCTCCGCGGACACCACCGACGTGCTGGACGAGGTGGAGGCGAAGGTCAGCCCGCTGCTCGCGGCCCACCACGACGCGATCCACCTGGACCTCGCCCTGTTCGCCCGGATCGAGGCGCTGTACGAGGACCGTGCCGAGCTGGGCCTGGCCCCGGAGTCGCTGCGGCTGCTGGAGCGCCGATACACCGCCTTCGTGCGCTCCGGCGCCCGGCTGGGCGAGGCCGAGCAGGCCCGGCTGCGCGAGCTGAACGCCGAACTCGCCGCGCTCGGCACCACCTTCCAGCAGAACGTGAACGCCGCCACCCGCTCGGCCGCCCTGGTGCTGGACTCGGCCGAGGAGCTGGCCGGGCTCTCCGAGGGCGCGATCGCCGCCGCCGCGGAGAACGCCCGGGTGCTGGGCCACGACGGCGGGTACGTGCTGAGCCTGAAGAACACCTCCGCCCAGCCCGAGCTGGCCCAGCTCACCGACCGCTCGGTGCGCGAGCGGCTGCTGGCGGCCTCGCTCGGCCGGGGCCTGGCGGACAACGGTCCGGTGGCGATCCGGATGGCCGCGCTGCGCGCCGAGCGGGCCGCACTGCTGGGGCACCCGAGCCACGCCTCGTACGTGGTGGCGGACGAGACGGCCGGCACCGTCGAGGCGGTCTCCGCGCTGCTGGCCCGGCTGGTGGAGCCGGCGGTGGCCAACGCCCGCCGGGAGGCCGCCGAGCTGGCCCGGATGGCCGCCGCGGACGGGATCGGGGAGATCGCCGCGCACGACTGGGCGTACTACTCGGAGAAGGTCCGGCAGAGCTCCTACCGGGTGGACGCGGCGGCACTGCGCCCGTACCTGGAGCTGGAGCGGGTGCTGGAGGACGGCGTGTTCTTCGCCGCGAAGCTGGCGTACGGGCTGAGCTTCACCGAGCGGCCCGACCTGACGGCGCACCACCCGGACGCGCGGGTCTACGAGGTGTTCGAGGAGGACGGCACCGCGCTCGGCCTCTTCGTCGCCGACTTCTTCGCCCGCGCGTCCAAGCGCGGCGGCGCCTGGATGGACTCGATGGTCCCGCAGTCCGGGCTGACCGGGCACCGGGCGGTGGTGCAGAACACCCTCAACATCCCGCACCCGGCCCCCGGCGAGCCGGCGCTGATGGACTGGGACGAGGTGCGCACGCTCTTCCACGAGTTCGGGCACGCGCTGCACGGGCTGTTCTCGGACGTGCGCTACCCGCTGTTCTCGGGCACCTCGGTGCCCCGGGACTTCGTGGAGTTCCCCTCGCAGGTCAACGAGATGTGGATGGTCCGGCCGGAGGTGCTGGCCAACTACGCCCGCCACCACGCGACCGGGGAGCCGCTGCCGGCCGAGCTGGTCGAGCGGATGACGGCGGCCGAGGGCTTCGGGCAGGGCTTCCGGACGGTCGAGTACCTGGCGGCCACGCTGCTGGACTGGGCCTGGCACACCGTGCGGCAGGGCGAGGAGATCGCGGACGCCGAGGAGTTCGAGGCGCGGGCGCTGGCGGCGGCCGGGATCGCGGTGGACGCGATCCCGCCGCGCTACCGGACGGCGTACTTCCAGCACGTCTTCGCCAGCGGCTACAGCGCGGCGTACTACGCGTACATCTGGTCGGAGGTGCTGGACGCCGACACCGTGCAGTGGTTCGGGGGCAACGGGCGCCCGGTGCGGGAGAGCGGCGAGCTGTTCCGGCGGGAGCTGCTGGCGCGCGGGTTCAGCCGGGACCCGTTGGAGTCCTTCCGCGCGGTGGTCGGCCGGGCGCCGGAGACCGGGCCGCTGCTGGCCCGCCGGGGGCTGGCGTGACCGTCCCGCTCGTTCGGCGCGTTCCGCTCAGCGGGCGGTGAGCGTGACCGTCACGGTCGTGCCCGGGCGGGCGTGCGGGAGCCGGACGCGTACGGTTCCCGCACGCCCGCCCGCCGGCTGGCCGACCTCGACCCGGGCGCCCGCCGGGGCGACGGCGGCCCGGACGCCGTGCGGGAACGCGGCCGGGGGCAGCAGGAGTTCGCTGCTCCGCCCGGTGCCGTCGGCGCGCCAGCTCACGGTGGCGCCGTCGGCGCGGACGTCGGCGCGGACGTCGGCGCGGACGTCGGCGCCCGCGACGGCCACCGGGTACGGGCCGAAGGCGGGCTCCTCGCCGGGGGCGGGGCGTCCGGCCGGGTCGAGCGCGCAGTAGCCGCCGTTGCCCCGGCACCAGTACCACAGCGTCCAGCCCTCGGCGAAGCCGTCCATCGCGGCGACCTGACGGCGGACCAGCTCGGCGTTGCCCGGGGTGCGGGAGTTCGGCGGGCCCCATTCGCCGACCAGGACGGGCAGCCGGTGGGCGGCCGGGTAGGCGGTGATCGCGGCGGTGTACTGCTCGACGAAGCCGCCGGCCGGGTCCCAGTCGGCGCCGCCCTCGACGGCGGTGTCGTAGAAGTGCGGCGCGTAGCCGAGCCGGGCTGCGCCGGGGCGGGGGTCGGCGAAGCCGGGCAGCCGGGTGGGCACGCCCTGGCCGACCAGCACGGTGGGCTCCACGAACAGCCAGGAGCGGGAGTCGACCCGGCGCACGGCCGTGATCAGGCGGCGGTACATGTCGGCGAGCCGGCCCTGCTCCAGGGCGGCGGAGGCGGCGGCCAGCACGGCCGGGTCGCTCGGGTCGCCGTCCACCGGGCCGAACGGCTCGTTGAACAGGTCGTAGCCCAGCAGTGAGCTGTGGCCGCGCAGTTCGCGGGCGAAGCGGGTGTAGAAGTCGGCCTGCCAGGCGCGCAGGTCGGGGTCGTCGTAGAGGTGCCGGAAGGCGGCCTGGACGGCGGGCTGGAAGTAGCCGGCGAACCAGTCGTCCGGGTCCGGGGTGAACGGCAGGTCGTCGTCCCGGGTGGCCCAGACGGGGATGCCGTTGGTGCCGCCGCCGAACTTCGGTCCGTAGACGTCCTGGTGGAAGTCGACCAGGACCAGCAGGCCCAGCCGGTCGGCCCGGTCGAGGAGCCGCTGGATCCGGTGCAGTTCGGTGGGGTCGAGCCGGCCGCGCTCGGGCTCCAGCCTCGTCCAGGAGACCGGCAGCCGGACCAGGGTGAAGCCCTGGGCGGCGACGGAGTCGAGGTCGGCGGGGGTGGCCTCGGCGTACTTGTCGAGGTTGAAGCCGCGCAGCCGCAGGCGGCGGCCCTGGGCGTCGGTGAGGGCGGTCCGGCCGTCGGCGGCGGTGGCCGTGCCGGTGGGGAAGCGGTCCGGGGAGCGGTCCGTCCGCTCGCCGTGGGCCGAGGCCGGGACGGCGGTGAGGACGGCGGTGGCGGCGAGCAGCAGGGCGACGGCGGTGCGGCGCAGGCGCATCGGGGACCTCGCACGGCGGGGGTGGGGTTGGGGCCCGATGATGCCCGGACTGCCGTGTACGGCACAAGAGTTCGGACGGCGGACGGTTCGACGGAGGACGGTCCGGCGGACGGGGGTTCGGGTGGAGGGGCGGTCCGGTCGAGGGCGGACCGGGTGGCGGGCGCCTCAGTCGGCGGACGGTTCCGGCGCGGTCGGCAGGACGGCGGTCGGCAGGTCCGCGGCGGCGGCCAGCCGGCCCCAGAGCAGGTCGGCCAGCGCCTGCACCATCCGGGTGCGGGAGCAGGGCCTGGCCTCCAGCCACCAGTCCCCGGCGGCCAGCACCATGCCGGTGATGCCCCGCCCCCAGGCCTCGGCGAGCAGGTCGCGGTCGGCGCCGAGGTCGACCTGGCTCTGCACGGCCCGGGTGATCTCCTCGGCGATCTGCCGGAGCGCGGGGGCGAGCGCGTTGCCCGCGCCGCTCGGGTCGCCCGGCTCGGGGTGGGTGAGCAGCCGGTAGACCTGGGGGCGGGCCTCGATGCCGGCGAGGTAGGTGTCCAGGACGTGCTCGACCCGGTCGCGGCGTTCCAGCGGCTCGGCGAGGGCGGCCCGGACGGCGGCCAGCAGTCCGCCGGTGTGGCGCTCGGTGAGCGCTCTGATCAGGCCGTTCCGGTCGCCGAAGTGGCGGTAGAGGATCGGTTTGGTGATGCCGGCCTCGGCCGCGATGGCGTTCATGCTGGCGCCCGGGCCCTCGCGCTGGATGACCCGGTCGGCGGCGTTGAGCAGCTGCTCGCGGCGGGGCTCTCGGGACATGCGCTGCTCCTCGGGATCGGGTTCGGCGGGGTCTGCGGAGGCGTTGACACCGGTTACCAATCAGTAGCAGACTCCCACGATGTTACCCGTGGTAACACCCCGGTCGGCCGCACACGTCTTCGGAGGCACGCACCATGAGCAGCACGTTCTCGCTGGACCCGGGCGCGGACCAGCTCGCCGTACGCGACTGGCTGCACGGCTTCGCCGCCGACGTGATGCGCCCGGCCGCGGCCGAGTGGGACGAGCGCGAGGAGACCCCCTGGCCGGTCATCCAGGAGGCCGCCAAACTGGGCATCTACTCGCTGGACTTCTACGCCCAGCAGTACTTCGACCCCTCCGGCGTCGGCATCCCGATCGCCATGGAGGAGCTGTTCTGGGGCGACGCCGGCATCGGGCTGTCCATCGTCGGCACCACCCTGGCCGCCGTCGCGGTGCTGGCCAACGGCACCGACGAGCAGATCGGCACCTGGACCCCGCAGATGTTCGGCACCCCGGAGGACGTCAAGGTGGCGGCCTTCTGCTCCTCCGAGCCCGACGCCGGCTCCGACGTCTCGGCGCTGCGCACCCGGGCGGTGTACGACGAGGCCAAGGACGAGTGGGTGCTGAACGGCACCAAGACCTGGGCGACCAACGGCGGGATAGCCGCCGTCCACGTGGTGGTCGCCACCGTCGACCCGGAGCTCGGCGCGAAGGGCCAGGCCTCCTTCGTCGTCCCGCCGGGCACCCCGGGGCTGAGCCAGGGCCAGAAGTTCAAGAAGCACGGCATCCGCGCCTCGCACACCGCCGAGGTCGTGCTGGACGGCGTCCGGGTGCCCGGCAGCTGCCTGCTCGGCGGCAAGGAGAAGCTGGACGAGCGGCTGGCCCGGGCCCGCGAGGGCGTCAAGCGACCGGGCGGCAGGGGCAACGCGGCGATGGCCACCTTCGAGGCCTCCCGCCCGGCCGTCGGCGCGCAGGCGATCGGCATCGCCCGGGCCGCGTACGAGGTGGCGCTGGACTACGCGAAGACCCGTGAGCAGTTCGGCCGCCCGATCATCGACAACCAGGGCGTGGCCTTCCAGCTCGCCGACATGAGGACCCGGATCGACGCGGCCCGGCTGCTGGTGTGGCGGGCCTCCTGGATGGCGGTCAACAACCAGCCGTTCACCGCGGCCGAGGGCTCGATGTCCAAGCTGTACGCCGGCGAGACCGCCAAGTACGTGACCGCGCAGGCGATGCAGATCCTCGGCGGCAACGGCTTCACCCGGGAGTACCCGGTGGAGCGGATGCACCGGGACAGCGCGATCTACTCGATCTTCGAGGGGACCAGCGAGATCCAGCGGCTGGTGATCGCCCGGGCGATCTCGGGGATGCCGATCCGCTGACCCGGCGGGACGGTGGTGCTCGGCGGGACGGCGGTACCGGGCGGGACGGCCGGGTCAGCGGGCGAGTGGGGATCAGCGGGCCAGCCAGAAGGTGAGCCCGGCGGTGAGCGCGCCCACCACCGCGCCGACGATCGTCTGCGCGGTGGTGTGGTCCCGCAGCACCACCCGGGACCAGCCGATCAGCGGAACCAGCGGGGTGAGCAGCAGCCAGAGCGGGCCGAGCGCGATGGCGAGGCAGACCACCGCGCCGGTGGCCACGGCGGTGTGCACGGAGACCTTCCACCAGGCGGTGATCGCCAGGATCGGGACCAGCGAGGCGAACATCGCCAGCACCAGCGCGGTCAGATCGGCCGGGGCGTCCAGTCCGATCATCACCGCGAAGCTGAGCAGGACCGAGCCCATGATGAGCGGGATGACGGTCAGCCGGCGCTGCCGGTGGCCGACGTGACGGTCCGCCACGGTGCCCCTGCGCATGCCGTACCGGATGATCAGGGTCGGGACGACGGCGGCGAACAGGATGGCGAACAGCGCCCACCCGATGCCCGGCAGGCCGTAGCGGAGGCCGCCCAGCACCGGGAGCAGCGCGATGATCACGTTCTTCGGCTCCAGGCCGTCGGTGATCCGGCGGGCCCAGATCGTCCGGCTGGTGGGGGCGGGCGCGGCCTCGGCCTCGGTCGTCATCGGGGTGGGTGCTCCGGGAGCGTGAAGGGGCGGACGGTGCTGGTCGGATGATCGCATTGCGTGGGGCTCAGAACCGGGCGGGGCGGCCCTCCAGGAAGGCCGCCAGGCCCTCGCGGACGTCCGAGCCCTCCCGGGAGCGGAGCAGCCAGGGGGCCAGGACCTCGTCCGCCCGCTCGGGCGGGGCGTCCAGGACGGCCTTGGCCGCTCCGATGGTGTGGGTCGAGCGGCGGGTCAGCAGCCGGGCGAAGTCCAGGGCGGCGGCGTCCAGTTCGGCGTCCGGCAGGACGCGTTCGGCGAGGCCCAGCGGCAGTGCGTCCCGGCCGGTCACCAACTCGCCGGAGAACAGCAGGTACTTGGCCCGGGCCGGGCCGATCAGCCGGGCCAGCCGTACGGTCGGCACCGCCGAGTAGACCACGCCGAGCTTGGCCGGGGTGATCCCGAGCCGGGCGTCCTCGGCGACGAACCGCAGGTCGCAGGCGACGGCGAGCTGGCAGCCGCCGCCGACGCAGGCGCCGTGCACCACGGCGAGGGTCGGGTGCGGGAAGGCCGCCAGAGCCTCCTCGGCGGCGACGTTGGTGGCGTGGTAGGCCTCGGCGCGGTCCGGATCGCCGTACGTCTCGGAGAGTTCGGCGATGTCCGCGCCCGCGCTGAAGGTGTTGGCGGCGCCGGTGAGCAGCAGGACGCGCACGCCCTCGTGGCCGGCCAGTTGCTCCAGCACCTTGGGCAGCGCCTGCCAGATCGCCAGGGTCACCGCGTTGCGGCGGTGCGGGCGGGCGAACTCCAGGACGGCGACGCCGTCCTCGCCGACGTACGCGTTGAGGCCGTCGGCCTGGGCGGGCAGGGTCGAGCGGTCCCGCGTGAGCAGCGGCTGGTCCATGCGCACCTCCGGTCGGTCGTGGTGCGCCAACTCTCTCAGGTGGCCCGGGCGCAGTAGTCGCCGAGGCCGTGTTCGAGCAGGGCGAAGGCGCGGTGGGCCTCCTCCAGCACGGCGGGCAGGGCGTCGGCGGCGCGCTCGCCGGCGAGCATCCGCCGGTGGTTGGCGGCGATCAGCGCGACCCGGACGGCCAGCACCTGGGCGGTGGCGACCCGGGCGGTCAGCTCGTCCTGGGCCGGGTCCTGGGCCCGCAGTTCGGCGCCGAGCGCGGCGCTCGCCAGCTGGTCGAAGCCGTGGGTGGCGCGTGCGGTCAGCGCCGGGGTGCGGTGGATCAGCCGGACCACGTCGAGCACGATCGGGTCGTCGTTGAGCCCGGAGGCCGGGTCGAAGCGCTCGAGTGCGGCGAGGAACTGCTCGCGCAGCGCCGTGACCGCCGAGGTGCCCGGGGCGCGGTCGCGCACCGCCCGGGCGGGATCGTCGAGGTGCTGCTCCATCGGGCGCATGACCAGGTCTTCCTTGGTGGGGAAGTAGTTGAAGACGGTCATCTTGGACACCTCGGCGGCGGCGGCGATCTCCGCGACCGAGACCTGGTCGAAGCCGCGCTCGGTGAACAGCGCGACGGCGGTGCGGAAGATCCGCATGCCCGTCTGGAACTTCTTGCGCTCGCGCAGCGGGAGCGCGTCGAGGTCGACGTCGGGGCCGAAGTCCTGAGCGGGTCGCATCGCCATGGGGGGACTGTACCAGGCTCAAATGTTGACCGGGCAGAAAGATTGGTCGGGATGAAGAATTGACCGGGTACAAGAATGCTGCCATGGTGAGGACGCGTCGCCGACCGCCCCGGCCCCGACGCGAACTCAACCGACCCTGGGGGGACTTGACCATGGCCACCGCCGTACCCGCACCACCCGGCACCACCGCGCTGATGACACCCGCCCAACGCAAGGTGGGCATGGTGCTCTGCCTGATCACGATCGTGCTGGCCGTGCTCGACATGAACATCGTCTCGGCGGCCACCGTGCCGATCGTCCGCGACCTCGACCCCGTCCACGGCGTCGATCGACTGCCCTGGCTGATCAGCGCGTTCGCCCTCGCCGCCACCGCGCTGCTGCCGCTCTACGGCAGGCTGTGCGACGCCTACGGCGCCAAGCGCGTGCTCCTCGGGGCGGTCGCCACCTTCACGCTCGGCTCGGCACTGTGCGGGGCGGCGCAGTCGATGGGTGAGCTGATCGCCTTCCGGGCCCTCCAGGGCGTCGGCGGCGGCGGGCTGATGAGCGTCACCATGGTCGTCATCGCCCAGTTCAAGGAGCCGGGCGAGGGCACCAACGCCAAGGGCAGCGCCATGGGCGGGATCGTCGCGGGGCTGGGCATGTCGATCGGCCCGCTGGTCGGCGGGCTGCTCGCCGACCACGTGAGCTGGCGCTGGATCTTCTACGTCAACCTGCCGCTCTGCCTGGTGGTGCTGGTCGGCGTCGCCCTGGTGATCCGGCTGCCGAGGGCGACGGGCCGCGGCGGCCTGGACTTCCTCGGCTCCGCCCTGGCCGCCGCGTTCGCGGTCGGACTGCTGCTGGTCACCGAGTGGGGCGGCAAGGACCACGCCTGGACCTCCCCGGTGATCCTCGGGCTGGCCGCCGGCACTCTCGCGGCCTTCGGCCTCTTCCTGTGGCGCCAGGCCGTGGCCGCCGCGCCGGTGCTGCCGCTGTCGCTGTTCCGGATCCCGGTGGTGCGGCTGGGCTTCGCGATCCAGGGCCTGGTCGGGATGGCCATGATCGGCGCGATCGTCCAGGTGATGCTCTACCTCCAGCTCGCCCGGGGCGTCGCCCCGACCACCGCCAGCCTCTACCTGATCCCGATGGCCGCCGGGATGACGGCCTCCGGCCTGGTCGCCGGCCGGCTGCTCGCCCGGGGCCACTCGCTGGGGGTCTTCCTGCCGGCCGGCGCGGGCTGCGCGGCGCTCGCCCTGCTGCTGCTCGGCCTGAGCGGGCCGAGCACCCCGCTCCCCGCGGTGATGGCCGAACTCGCCCTGCTGGGCTGCGGCCTGGGTCAGCTGATCGGCCAGCTGATCGTGGTGGTGCAGCGGGCGGCGCCGGTGCACCAGCTGGGCGTGGCGACCACCGGCATCCGGTTCTTCCAGAACCTCGGCAACGCGCTGGGCGCGGCGGTCTTCGGCACCGTGCTGGCCAGGGTCTTCGCGGACGGCGAGCAGGGGCGGCCGCTGGGTGCTGTCCGGACGCTCACCGGGGGCGCGCGCGAGCACGCGGTGCGCAGCTTCACCGACGCCGTGGACGTGGTGTTCCTGTCGGGCGGCGGGGTGCTGGTGCTGGTGGTGCTGCTGGCGTGGCGGCTGCGGGTGGTCGGCGGCGCGGCCCTGGACGGCGACGCGGGCCCGGGCGCTGGGCCGGGTACTGCCCCGGGTGCGGGTGCGGGTGCGGGTGCGGGTGCGGGTGCGGGCGCGGGCTCGGGATCGGGCTCGGGTGTGGGTGAGGCGGTCGGGGCCCGGGCGGCCTGAGCGGGGGTGCGAGCGGGGGTGCGTGCGGCGGGGCCCGGTGGACGGGGGTGTCCACCGGGCCCCGCCGGGTGCGCGGGAGCTCAGCCCTGGGCGGCGGCCGTCCACTCGGCGGCCAGGATCGACCAGATCTCCTTGTCGTAGCGGACCCCGTTGTACGGGTACCACTCGCGCAGCACGCCGTCGCGGGTCATGCCGAGCCGCTCGGCGACGGCCCGGCTGCGGACGTTGACGGAGGAGCACCACCACTCGGCGCGGTGCATGCCGCGGGTGACGAAGGCGTAGTCGAGCAGCCGCTTGACGGCGGCGGTGATCAGCCCGTGGCCCTCGCCGGCCGGTTCCGTCCAGGCGCCGATCTCGCAGACGCCGGACTTGGCGTCGAAGCTCACGAACATCACGCCGCCGACCAGCGTGCCGTCCAGCCAGATGCCGTAGATCCGCTTCTGGTCGGCGGCCTGGCCGTCGGCGTACCGCTGGAGGGTGGCGCGGGCGGAGTCCAGGTCGACCGAGAAGGTGGCCCAGGGGATCCACAGGTCGGTGTGGGCGCGGGCACGGTCGAGGTGGGTGAGGAACTCGGCGGCCTGCCAGGGCTCCAGCGGGCGCAGTTCGGCGTTCTCGGTGAGCGGTACGGCAAACACGGGCGGCCTTTCACGGGTGGTGCTGAGGTGGGCTGAGACCATTCATAACAAACGTTTGGTATGTACGATAGCCCCCATGACACCGGCCCGTGGAGACCATGACGCGCGACGCTCGGAAGTCTCCGAGGGGGTGTGGCGAGTGCTCTCCACCCGGGGCTTCGAGGGGCTGACCCTGCGCGCGGTGGCCGCCGAACTGGGCGCCTCCACCGGGATGCTGACGCACTACTTCCCGAACAAGCGGGCCCTGCTCAGCCATGCGCTGGAGGAGCTGGACCGGCGTTCGCTGGCCAGGCCGCGGCGCACCGCCCCGGTCGACGGCGGGTCGCCGCCGGTCGGGCTGGCCCGGGTGCGGGCGTCGCTCCTGGACGTGCTGCCGCTGGACGGCGAGGCCGCGGCCGACAACCGGATCTGGGTCGGCTCCTGGGACCACGCCCTGGCCGACCCGGAGCTGGCGGCCGCGCACGCGGGGCGCTACGCGCGCTCGCGCACGGCGCTCACAGCGCACGTCGCGGACGCCCAGCGGCTGGGAGAGCTCCCGGCGCAGGCCGACCCGGCCGCGCTCGCGGCGGGGGCGCAGGCCTTCGTGCTGGGCCTGGTGGTGCAGGCGCTGTTCGCCCCGGAGGAGTTCCCGGCGGAGCGGCAGGCGGAACTGCTGGACGCCTATCTGGCCGGGCTGGCGGGGTAGCCGAGTCGGGCGAAGTGGGCGGCGGCCACGTCGGGTCCGGTCGCTCCCGCGCGCGTGGGCGGGGGATTCGCCGGGAATTCCGGTTGTTCCGATTGACCCCGTTATTGACCGTGTTTCACGGCGACCATGACACGCATCGTCACGAATGATGTGCGAAGCGTGCGCGGAGCGGTTGGCGCACCGGATTACCGGGTGGTCCGGAGTGGGCACGGAAAGTGTCGGCCGGAGCGGTGACCTGCGGAATTGCCGGGTGGTGCCCCCAGCAGGATTCGAACCTGCGACCTACCGCTTAGAAGGCGGGTGCTCTATCCGCTGAGCTATGGGGGCGGGACGGGCGGCGCCCTGGCGGGCGCGACCGTGGCCGGGATCGGGCTGGCGGGCGCCGGGGCGCACGCTGTCCGGCCCCGTACCTGAGGGTGGGGTGGGGTTGGTGGGCCCTCGCCCTGTCGGGGACAGGATAAGGGTGGCCGGTTCCCAGGCCGGGTGTGACGACACCGCCGTTGGTGTGTCGGTTCGGTGGAGCGGTCCGATAATCGCAGGTGAAGGCCGTGAGTGCAGCGGTCTGGGAGTGTTCCGCGCCGGACGTTGTGCAGTCGTTACGGGGCTGCCTCCTCACCCGTTATGGATTCGGCACGGAGAATGTGCCGCCGACGGCGCGGGTGGGGGGTCTTTATCGCCGTTGGGCCGGTCGGATGACGTGCGCGGACGACCGTCGGGCCCGTTCCGGAGCGTGTTCCCCGGCGGGTTCCGGGGCGTGCCGGCGGGGCGGCGAGCAGCGGGTTTGTTGTCATGGCCGCGAAGAAGCGGGGGCCGGAGAGGCGACAGAAGGCCGAAATTCACCCCTGCGAGTGACGAAAGTTTCCACAACCCCCGAGTTATCCACAGGATTTCGGAACTCCGTGGCCGGGATTTCCTC
The DNA here is from genome assembly GCF_042721415.1 of Kitasatospora sp. NPDC058444. Taxonomy (NCBI): domain Bacteria; kingdom Bacillati; phylum Actinomycetota; class Actinomycetes; order Kitasatosporales; family Streptomycetaceae; genus Kitasatospora; species Kitasatospora sp. NPDC058444. Next base: position 26,842 of record NZ_JBHXLL010000041.1, read on the forward strand.
CGAAGTGCACGCTCAAGGCGCACCGGTCGATTCCGTACGGTGCATCGGCGAGAACGGAGGGCGTGCCGTGAGCGAGACGCATGTGACGGTGATCGGCAATGTGGCGACGGAGGTGAGCTACGGCGAGACCGGCGGCGGGGTGCCGATGGCCAACTTCCGGCTCGGCTGCACCGAGCGGCGGTACGACCGGCAGCGCGAGTGCTGGGTGGACGGCGAGACGCAGTGGGTGACGGTGACGGCCTGGCGGGCGCTGGCCGTCAATCTGATCGGCTCGCTGGCCAAGGGCGATCCGGTGCTGGTGAGCGGCCGGCTGCGGGTGCGGGAGTGGACGGAGGGGGAGCTGAAGCGCAGCCGGGCCGAGATCGACGCTCGATCGGTCGGGCACGATCTCACCCGTGGTACCACGGCGTTCCGGTGGGCGGCGGGGGTGCGCGGGCAGCCGCCGGGCGGCCCCGGGCCGGCCGGGGCGGAGCCCGGCGGGGAGGTGGTGCCGGAGTGGATCGTCACCGCGGTGGAGGCGCGCAGGGGTTCCGGGGCAGCGTCCGGGCCGGCGCCCTCGGCGGCCCCCGCGGCGGTCGCGGCGCCCGCGGTGCGGGCACTGCCGCCGGGCGGGAGGCCGGTCGCGGGGGAGCCGGGCGAGGCCGCGGCGGGGGCGAATGCGTGGGGAGGTGGAGCCGCGGACGTGCCGACCTGACCGGTCGGGTGACCTTCCCTGTCGACAAATATGTTGGTCGAGAAGGTTGTTGCGCCCGCACGCGCAATCCGACCCGATAACAGAAAACCGCCCGTGAGTTTCTGCCAGCCCGTCAGCTTGTGTGGGACCTGAGGGGATTGATAACGATCCAGATACGGAATCGTCCTGATTTCGCATGGGGGTTTCGGGGCCTCCGGGGCTCAATAGGATTCGTCTGGTTCATACCCGCAGCAGTGCCACAGGGGGCACGCGCGGGACGGCAAGTCGGCGGGCCGCCCACTCGGTGCGGCCCGGCCCGGAGGGATCCCAGATGTTCCAGAGGCAGGGGCGGAGTCTGTCCCGGATAACCACTGTCATGCTCACGACCAGCTTGGCGTTGGGCGGCGGCCTGTTCGCGGCCGGTGCGGCGACCGCGGCCGCGGCCGACACCCCGACCTCGGGTGTGACCGCCGAGGTCCAGAACGAGATGCTCGGCGAGAAGATCGACGTCGACGGCCGGACCGTCGACGGCGGCCTGTTCACCCTCAAGACGAGCGCGGGCGAGAAGCTCCGGACGTACTGCATCGACTTCGACAACCCGGTCTACCTGGACAGCGCCGCCAAGTACCACGAGGCGGACTGGGCGTCGAGCTCCCTCAACAGCAACGCCAACGCCCCCAAGATCCGCTGGATCCTGGACAACTCCTACCCGCAGGCGAGCCTGGCCTCCCTGGCCACGGCCATCCACGTGGAGAAGCTGAGCGACGCGGACGCCGCCGCCGGCACCCAGGCCGCGATCTGGAAGTTCTCGGACAACAAGAACGCCAGCCCGCGCAACGAGACGGCCAAGAAGCTCCGCGACTACCTGGTCGGCGACGCCAACAAGGGCGTCGCGGCCGAGCCCAAGCCCTCGCTGACCCTCTCCCCGGACTCGGTCTCCGGGAAGTCGGGCGGCAAGCTCGGCCCGTTCCTGCTGAACTCCAGCGCGAACGAGGTCAAGCTGACCGTCACCGGCGACGGCGCGGACAAGATCAAGCTGCTGGACAAGGACAGCAAGCCGGTCAACGGCGCCCTGGCCGGTCCGATCGGCAAGGACACCCCGCTGTACCTGGACGTGCCGGCCGGCACCCCGGACGGCAAGGCCGCCATCAACGCCACCGCCGAGGCCAACGTCCTCAGCGGCCGGGTCTTCATGAGCAAGGTGGACAACAAGGGCCGCCACAGCCAGACCATGATCCTGGCCGGCTCCACCAAGGTGAACGTCGCGGCCGGCGCCAAGGCCACCTGGAAGCAGGGCAAGGGCGCGCTGATCGACAGCACCGCCAAGGAGGAGTGCGCCGCCGGCGGCGTGCGGGTGTCCGTCACCAACACCGGTGACGAGGCCGCCACCGTCACGGTCGGCAAGCAGCAGGTCGCCGTCCAGCCGGGCAAGACCGAGAGCGTGCTCGTCAAGGTCGAGGAGAAGACCCGCTACGACTTCAGCGTGACGGGCCCGAACGGCTACTCCAAGCAGTTCACCGGCGTCCTGGACTGCAAGGTCGGCGTGACCCCGACCCCTGCCCCGACCACCCCCGCCGCGACCCCGTCCGGCACTCCGGTCGCGACCCCGTCGGGCACCCCGAGCCAGGGCGCCGGCCAGCCGGCCCCGGCGACCACCAGCGCCGCCCCCGGCACCGGTGGCCTGGCCCAGACCGGTGCCAATGACTCCACCCCGATCCTCGCCGCCGTCGCCGGTGGCCTGGTCGTGGCCGGTGGCGCCGCCGTCTTCGTCCTGCGCCGCCGCGGCCGCCACGGTCGCACCACCGCCTGAAGCGCCTGAAAGCGTCTGAAGCGCCTGAACCGCTGAAGCGCTGAACCGCTTGGAGCGCCGAACCGCCCGAGGCGACTGAACCGCCCGAGCGGGCCGGGAGGCACCGACCTCCCGAGGCCCCGAGCGCGGCAACCGGCCCGGCTCCCCGCACCCGCTGCGGGGAGCCGGGCCGTCGCGATTTCCGGGAAGGGGCGCGGACGCCGGTCGTGGCGAGGGCGTCGAGAGGAGGCGAGCGCCTCCGGATACCCCCGTGGGGTCACCTGGGCGATTCGGGCCTCCGGGCCGGGTGCGGCACAATGGAAGGCTGCAAGCCGAATTACTCCCGACGACGCCGGAGCGATCTCACGTGGCGGAATACATCTACACGATGCGCAAGGTGCGCAAGGCTCACGGAGACAAGGTCATCCTTGACGACGTGACGCTCAGCTTCCTCCCCGGAGCGAAGATCGGCGTCGTGGGCCCCAACGGCGCCGGTAAGTCCACCGTGCTGAAGATGATGGCCGGCCTGGAGCACCCCTCCAACGGCGACGCCTTCCTCTCGCCGGGCTTCACCGTCGGCATGCTGCTCCAGGAGCCGCCGCTGGACGAGACCAAGACGGTCCTGGAGAACGTCGAGGACGGCGTCAAGGAGATCAAGGGGAAGCTCAACCGCTTCAACGAGATCGCCGAGCTGATGGCGACCGACTACTCGGACGCGCTGCTGGACGAGATGGGCAAGCTCCAGGAGGACCTGGACCACGCCGAGGCCTGGGACCTGGACGCCCAGCTGGAGCAGGCCATGGACGCCCTGGGTTGCCCGCCCGGCGACTGGCCGGTCACCAAGCTCTCCGGTGGTGAGAAGCGCCGCGTCGCGCTCTGCAAGCTGCTGCTGGAGGCCCCCGACCTGCTGCTGCTCGACGAGCCCACCAACCACCTGGACGCCGAGTCGGTGAACTGGCTGGAGCAGCACCTGGAGAAGTACAAGGGCACCGTCGTGGCCGTCACCCACGACCGGTACTTCCTGGACAACGTCGCCGAGTGGATCCTGGAGCTCGACCGCGGCCGCGCCTACCCGTACGAGGGCAACTACTCCACCTACCTGGAGACCAAGCAGTCGCGTCTGAAGGTCGAGGGCCAGAAGGACGCGAAGCGGGCCAAGCGCCTCAAGGAGGAGCTGGAGTGGGTCCGCTCCAACGCCAAGGGCCGCCAGGCGAAGTCCAAGGCCCGTCTGGCCCGCTACGAGGAGATGGCGGCCGAGGCGGACAAGATGCGGAAGCTGGACTTCGAGGAGATCCAGATCCCGCCGGGCCCGCGTCTGGGCAGCGTCGTCATCGAGGTCGAGAACCTCAACAAGGCCTTCGGTGAGAAGGTCCTGATCGACGACCTGAGCTTCACCCTGCCGCGCAACGGCATCGTCGGCATCATCGGCCCGAACGGCGCCGGCAAGACCACCCTGTTCAAGATGCTCCAGGACCTGGAGACCCCGGACAGCGGCACGGTCAAGGTCGGCGAGACCGTCAAGATCAGCTACGTCGACCAGAGCCGCGCCAACATCGACCCGAAGAAGACCCTCTGGGAGGTCGTCTCCGACGGTCTGGACTGGATCAACGTCGGCCAGGTCGAGATGCCGTCCCGCGCCTACGTGTCGGCCTTCGGCTTCAAGGGCCCGGACCAGCAGAAGCCGGCCGGCGTGCTCTCCGGCGGTGAGCGCAACCGCCTGAACCTGGCGCTCACCCTCAAGCAGGGCGGCAACCTGCTGCTCCTCGACGAGCCCACCAACGACCTGGACGTCGAGACGCTCTCCTCGCTGGAGAACGCCCTGCTGGAGTTCCCCGGCTGCGCCGTGGTCATCTCCCACGACCGCTGGTTCCTGGACCGAGTGGCCACCCACATCCTCGCCTACGAGGGCGAGAGCAAGTGGTTCTGGTTCGAGGGCAACTTCGAGTCGTACGAGAAGAACAAGATCGAGCGGCTCGGCGCCGACGCCGCCCGTCCGCACCGGGCCACGTACAAGAAGCTGACCCGAGGCTGACACCCTGCCGTCACAACGGCCCGGCAGACTGCCCTCCGGGGCGGCCTGCCGGGCCGTGGCCCGTCGCCACCGTTCGCCGCGTCACGTCCCACGCCACCGGCGGTGGACGGCGGCGGCCGACCGGACACCGAGGAGAACTGCCGTGGCCCGCCACATCTACCCCTGCCCGCTGCGCTGGTCCGACATGGACGCCTTCGGGCACGTCAACAACGTGGTCTTCCTGCGCTACCTGGAGGAGGCCCGGATCGACTTCATGTTCACCCAGGCCGCCGCGGCCGGCGCCGGGGAGTTCGCGGGCGGCTCGGTGGTGGCGCGCCACGAGATCGACTACAAGCGTCCGCTGGTGCACCGGCCCGAGCCGGTCACCATCGAGACCTGGGTGACGAGGATCGGCGTCGCCTCGCTGACCGTCTCGTACGAGATCAAGGACGTCGCCGAGGACGGCCGCGACATCGTGTACGTCCGGGCGTCCACCGTGGTCGTCCCCTACGACCTGGCCGAGGGCCGGCCGCGCCGGATCTCGCCGGTGGAGCGGGAGTTCCTCGGCCGCTTCATGGACGAGGAGCCGGTCGCCGCCGCCGTCTGACCCCGCCCGAGGATCCGAGACCCGACGATCCGAGACCTGACGATTCGAGCTGAACCGCCGTGAACATCACCGCCCGTCTCGCCCTGACCGACACCGGGGAGGCCGCCGACCTCTCCGCCTTCCTGCTGCGCCTGCTGCGCTTCGACCGGGCGGCGGCCGTCCGGATCCAGGCGGTGGGCCCGGGTGAGGGCGACGGTGTGCTGGCGGTCTTCGGCCGGTTGCCGCTGGGCGGTTCGGGCGCGCTGGCGATCCGCACCGTGCGCCTGGGCGGCCTGGACGAGCCGGTGGACCTGACCGTCTCGGCGGGCCAGTTGCTGGACGGCGTGGACGCCGAGGCGGGCACCCTCGCGCTGCCCGCGCCGGTGACCGGTCCGGCCTGGGCCGGCCTGCTGCCGCCGCGCACCGGCTGGCGGCCGGTCGGCGCCCCGCCGGTGGCCGAGGTGTACCCCGAACTCATGGCCGGGGTGCGGGAGTTCCGCGAGCGCAGCGAGGCCGTCCCGGTGCACCACCGCAGCCGTACGGTGCTGGACGCGCTGGCCGACGAGATCTGGTCCCGCCCGGTCACCGTGCTGCCCGAGCTGCCGCTGCGCGCGCTGCACGCCGCGTACGTGATCGGCTTCCTGCGGCCCGGCGCCCCGCTGACCGTGCACCGGGCGGGCGGCTGGCTGCGGCTGAGCGCCCCGGCGGGCTCGGTGGTGGTGCGCACCGCGGCCGCGCCGGGCGCGGGCCTGGGGCTCAGCCCGGTCCGGTAAGCCCGGCGCCGGGGCTCCGAGCCCCGGACTCCGAGCCCCCGGCCCCCGAGCTCACGGCGCCCGGAGCTCAGAGGGGACCGGGATCAGAGGGGGCCGGGATCAGAGGGACCGGAGCTCAGCGGGGCTGGGCTCAGCCCGGGGTGTTGATCATCGAGGCGGCGGCGTAGGTCAGGTACTCCAGCAGCTGCTGCTCGTGCTCGGCCGGCAGCTCCAGGCTCGCCACGGCCGCCCGCATGTGGGTCAGCCAGGCGTCGTGCGCGGCCTTGTCGACCTTGAACGGCGCGTGCCGCATCCGCAGCCGGGGGTGGCCGCGCCGATCGCTGTAGGTGCGCGGGCCGCCCCAGTACTGCATCAGGAACAGGGCCATCCGCTCCTCGGCCGGCCCGAGGTCCTCCTCGGGGTACATCGGCCGCAGCAACTCGTCCTCGGCGATGCCTTCGTAGAACCGGTGGGCCAGCCGCCGGAAGGTCGGTTCACCGCCGACCTGGTCGTAGAAGGTCTCCTCGCTCAACGTGCCTCGCCGGATCTCTCTCACCCGACCATGGTCGCAGACGCCGACGGGGTCGTACACCGGGACGAAAGGCGTACGACCCCGTCGGGATCGGTGGATGTCAGCCGGGGAGGGCCAGTCCTCCGGTCAGTCCTCCGGTCAGTCCTCCGGTCAGTCCTCCCAGCGGAACAGCTTCCAGGAGATGCCGGTCAGCACGGCCGCGAAGAGCAGCAGGCCGCCCATGGTCGGCAGGGCGTCCATGACGCCGCCGCCGCGGGTGAGCACCGACTGGGCGGAGTCGACCAGGTAGTGCAGCGGCATGACCTGGGAGACGGCCTTCAGCCAGTCCGGGGCGCCGTCCAGCGGGAAGAACGAGCCGGACAGGAAGGACATCGGCAGCACGATGATCTGCGAGATGCCGTTGGCCGCCTCCTCGGTCTTGGCGACCGAACCGGCCAGCAGGCCGATCGACATGAAGGCGAGCGTCGCGCAGGCCACCAGCGGGATGACCAGCCACCAGTTGCCGGTGAGCTTGAGCCCGAAGAAGCTCGTCGCGACCACCAGGAAGACGGCGGTCTGCAGGAAGGCGGTCAGCAGCGAGACCAGGATCCGGGAGCTGACCACGGTTCCGGCGTTGATCGGTGCCAGCCGCAGCCGGCGCAGCACCTTGGACTTGCGCCAGTTGACCAGCGTCAGCGCGGCGCCGAACACCGCACCGGTGGCGACGGCCCAGCCGAGCAGGCCGGGGGTGAGGAACTGGATCGGCTTGAGCGACTGGTCCTCGACCTGCTGGGCGTCCAGCACGAAGGCCGGCTTCTGGCCGGTGGCCGCCTGGTTGGCGTTCTGGACCACCGAGTTGAGGATGCCCTGGAGCGCGCCGGCCCGGACCTGGTCGGCGGCGGTGAAGCGCAGCTCGACCTTGCCGTCCGCGCCCTGCTTGATCAGCGCGTCGTAGTCGCCCTTGCGGACCTTCTCCAGCGTGGCGGCCTCGTCGTCGGTCTTCGTGATGGTGAGGACCTTCTCGAGCCCGGCCCGCTCGTCGCCCTGGATCGAGTCGAACAGCTTCACCGCGCCGACCTGCGCCACCTTGGCGTGCGGGCTGCCGGAGCCCTTGGTCACGGTGCCGAAGAAGACCAGGAACACCAGCGGGAACAGCAGGATGAAGAAGGTCGCCGTGCGGTCGCGCTTCATCCCCAGCAGCATGGCGCGGGACAGGCTCCAGAACGCGCTGACCCGCTCCCGCTCTCCGGCGGCCGGGCCGCCGCGCCGGGCCGGGGCCTGCGGCTCGGTGGAGGTGGTGGCGGTCATGCGCGGAACTCCCGTCCGGTCAGCTGGAGGAAGACGTCCTCCAGGGTGGCGCCGCGCACTTCCAGGCCGCGCAGCGCGTTCTGCTCGGCGAGGACGCTGAGCACCGGGGCCGGAACGCGGGTGGAGACGGAGAGCGAGACGGTGTCGTCCTCCAGGTTGGCGATGTCCGCGCCGGCCGCGGTCATCAGCTCCCGGGCCCGGTCGAGCGGGAGCTGGCCGGAGGCCACGCTGATCCGGACGGTGTCGTCGATCTCGCGGATCAGCGCCGCCGGGGCGCCGGTGTGGAGGATCTTGCCGTGGTCCATGATCGAGACCCGGTCGCAGAGCACCTCGGCCTCGTCCAGGTAGTGCGTGGTCAGCACGACCGTGCGGCCCTCGGCGTTGATGTCCCGCAGGAGGTCCCAGAGGTTGCGCCGGGACTGCGGGTCGAGGCCGGTGGTGGGCTCGTCCAGGAAGACGAGCTCCGGGTCGTGGGCCAGTGCGCAGGCGATCGACAGGCGCTGGGCCTGGCCGCCGGACATCTGGTCGGTCAGGGTCTCGGCCTTGTCCGAGAGGCCGACCCGCTCCAGCATCGCGTCGGCCCGCTTGGGGCCGACCCCGTAGAACGACGCGAAGGTGCGGATCGTCTCCCGGGCCGTCAGTTTCCGGAAGAAAGCGGTCGCCTGGAACTGCACGCCGATTCGCGGCAGCAGTTTCGGATTGCGTGGCCAGGGCTCCATGCCCAGCAGCCGGATCCGGCCCTCGTCCGGTTTCCGGACGCCTTCCAGGATCTCCATCGTGGTGGTCTTCCCGGCGCCGTTGGGGCCCAGGATCCCGTAGAACTCGCCGGCCTCGACGGTGAACGACACCCCGTCGACAGCCTGCACATCCCCGTACCGCTGACGTATGCCGTCAGCGGATATAGCAGCAGTCATGTGCCCTGAGCGTAGGGGGTGCGAAGGCTGCTGTGCACTCCGGTGCGGGCGAATTTGCGGACATTTTGAGGACGGCGCAAACAAATCCGGGCCGAGCGGATGTCGAATTCCGCCCGGCCCGGCCGGAGTTGTCGCCGACGGGGCGTCAGATAACGATTTGACGGCCCTTCAGTGGACGACCTGTTTCCCGGTCGCCGGCCCCCCTTGGGCCGTCGGTCCCGTTCAGCCGCGGTGCACGGTGATGGTGGTCCAGGCGCCGATGTGGATCCGGTCGCCGTCGTTCAGCGGTACGGCGGTGTGCGGGGTGATCGGCTCCGCGCCGCCGTTCACGGTGGTGCCGTTGGTCGAGTCCTGGTCGACCAGGACCCAGCTGCCGTCCGCCTGTTCGGCGAGCAGCGCGTGCTGGTGCGAGGCGCCCGGGTCCTCCGGCGGGACGGACAGGTCGATCTCCGGCACCGTGCCGCGGTGCTGGCTGCGCCGCCCGATCCGCAGCTGGCCGCGGCCGGTCAGCGGGATGCGGCGCTCGGGGCAGTACGGCGGGAAGAACAGGCCGGCCGCCTCGGGGCCGCTGCGGGCCATCATCTCGGTGAAGTAGTCCCGGTCGGCCGCGACCACGGCGATCCAGTTGGTCCGCACCGGCTCGGCGGGGGCGGGTTCCTGGGGCTGCTGCGAAACGGGCGGGGCCAGGTTGAAGGAGGTGCCGAAGTCGCCGCCGCGGCTGTTCGGGCCGGGGCCGGCCGGGTGGGCGTACACCGGGCCGGAGTCCTCGCGCACCGAGGTGTCGGGGAACGCGCCCTCGGGCATGAGCCCCTCCTGCCCGTTGGCGGGCAAGGAGGGCGGGTAGCCGTAGGTGTGCGGCTGCTGCGGGACGGGCGGGGCGACGGCCTGCTGGGCGGCCGGCGGCTGGCCGAGGTGGGGCTGGCCGGGCTGGGGCTGGCCGTGCGGCGGCTGGCCGGCCGGGGCGTGGCCGAGCGGGGCCTGCGGCGGGGTGCCGCCGTAGGCCGCCGGGATGTTCAGCGGCGGCTGCTGGGCCGGGCCGGGCGGGGTGTGGCCGGCGGCGGGCACCTGGCGGTGCGAGGGCGTGGAGAGCTCGTAGTCGTAGCCGCACTCCTCGCAGAACCGTCCGGTCTGCGGGCTGCGGCAGATCGGACAGACGGCCAGGCCCGCGGTGAGGCCCTGCGGCCCGGCCTGCGGCGCGACGGCCCCGTGCGGCGGCGGGGGCATCATGCCCGGCGGGGGCACCATGCCCGGAGGCGGCAGGGGTGCCCCGGGCGGCGGGACGGCCCCCGGCGGAACGGCTCCCGGCGGCATCGGCGGCGGAGGCGGCGGTGCGCCGAAGGAGGCGCCGCCGTACCCCGGGTGCCCGGCGTGCGCGCCGGGCACGGGGTCGGTCCCGTGCGCCCCCGGGTAGCCTCCGTGCGCCCCCGGCGTGGGGGCGGGCGGAGTCATCGGGAAGCCGCAGAAGTCGCACCAGTCCTCGGCCTGCGACTCGTGGCCCCTCGGGCAGATCGGCATCAGGTCCCCCTCGTTTCGGGCCGGCTCCGTGCGGCGTCGCGCCGGGGTGCCGGCCCGGTCACGTCTTCAGCGGTCACTTCTTCACACGTACCGTCTTGGTCGACCGGGTCTCAAGGGTCATCGAGTCGGCCTCGCTCACGTTCTTACGGAACCGAACCGTACCCTCCTTCGGGTCCACCACGTCCACCACCTTCTGGAGCAGCTTGTAGGTGCCCTCGTTCCCGGTCGCGTGCGCGATCCGGACGGCGGCGCCCAGCTTGGCGGTCGCGCGGTCGACGTCCCCGGCCCGGTGGGCCTCCAGGCCCTCCTGGATGGAGGAGGCGAGTTCGGCCTGCCCGGTGTAGTGGGCGACCTGCGGGCTGATCCGGGTGGAGGAGGCCAGGTCGTCCGTCCAGACCGCCTTGACCAGGCCCTGGGTGAGCACCTCGGGGGTGCCGCCGGCGACCTGCTGGGGCAGCACCAGGCTGACCCGGGCGGCCAGCATCTCGTTGCCGACCGAGGCGGCCGGGACCTCGACGCAGACGTGGTAGTCGCGGCTCTCGTCGCCCCAGGAGCCGGTGGGGTAGTCGCCGGCCCGCGGGCCCGCCTCGGTGCGGCGGGAGGTCAGGTCCTCGACCGAGGGGGCGACCTGCTTGACGAACCTGACGGTGGCGTTGGCCGGGGTCCAGATCCGCAGCGCGACGTCGGCGACCTGCTTGCCCATCGCGCCGGCCATCATCGAGCGGAAGTCCTCGGCCAGGCCGGAGGGTTCGGCGACGATGTCGGTGGTGCCGAGCAGTGCCGAGGAGATCCTGCGCAGCTCGTCGATCCGCCAGTCGGTGCCCACGCCGCGGCAGTCGGCGGTGAAGTGGCCGGTCACCCGCTCGAGGGTGCGGGCCAGGTCCTCGGCCGACTCGTGCTCGTTGTTGCCGTCGGTGAGCAGGACGGCGTGCCGGATGGCGATGCCGCGGCGGGTCAGGAAGAGCTGGTCGGCCTTGGCCAGCCAGGTGCCCATCGCGGTGCCGCCGGCCGCGGTGAGCCGGCGCAGCGACTCCTTGGCCTGCCCGCGGGTGGTGGCGGAGGCGGTGGCGAGGGTGCCGTCGCCGGGGTAGATGTCGCGGGCCTCGTGGGTGCCGGCGACCACGGCGAAGGCGGTGCCGTCGCGCAGCGCGTCGATGGCGGCGGCGGTGGCCTCGCGGGCGCCGTTGATCTTGGTCTTGGGGTAGTCCATCGAGCCCGAGCAGTCGACCAGGATGACCACGGCCGCCGCGGCGTCGCCGCCCGCCGGGGTGGCGTCGGCGAAGCCGAGCGGCCGGCCGCCCGAGGTGCCGCCGCCGGTCGCGGTGACGGTGACGATGGCGTTGACCTCGCGGGCACCGTCGGCCAGGTACTCGTTCTGGAAGATCTCCACGGTGAACCTGGGCAGGTTCGGCTTCGCCAGTGTTGCCATGGGGCGGTCGGCTCCCGTCGGGTGAGGGGTGGACGTGCTCAGGACGGTGGGGCGGCCCGCCGGGCGGGCCGGCGGGCCGTGGCGGCGGGGCCTCCGGCGGATGGCCGGTCAGGCCGTCGGCGGGTGCGGCGGGACGGGCGGTGCCACGGGCGGTGCGACGGGCGGGAGGGGGGCGGCGGGGACGGCCGGCGGGACGGCCGGCGGGACGGTCGGTGCCGGGGGGACCTCCGGCCGTGCGGGCGGGACCGGGGGCAGCGGCGGCAGCGGGGCGGCGGGGGAGCCGATCACCGGGAGGTCCGGCAGGGTCGGCTCGTGGTCCTCGTCCTCCTCCACCGCGGTCCGGTCCGCCGTCCGGTCGGCCGACCCGTCCGCCGACCGCGGAGCGATCACCGGCAGGTCCAGCGCGGTCGGGCTCTGCTCGGCCTCCTCGACGGCGCGGGCCGGCGGGTCGATCGGCAGCACGGCGACGGTGATGTTGTCGTGGCCGCCGGCGGCGACCGCGAACTTCACCAGGGTCTGCGCCGTGGCGAGCGGCTCGGTGCGGGCGTCCGGGCGCACGTAGTACGCCAGGTCGGTGGCCGCCTCGGCGTAGTTCCACAGCCCATCGGTGCAGATCAGCACCACCCCGGGGACGTGCGGGGTGAAGTCGAGGGTGTGCGGCACGACCTCCTCGGCGTCGGCGCCGAGCCACCCGGTGATCGCGTGCGCGCGCGGGTCGGCGTAGGCCTCGGCCTCGCTCATCAGCCCGGCCTCGACCATCCGGGCCGCCCAGGAGTCGTCCTGGGTGAGCCGGAACGGCTCGGCGGCGGCGCGGTCGTCCGGGATCCAGTACGCCCGGGTGTCGCCGACCCACCCGATGGTGACCCGCCCGCCAGCGGCTATCGCGCTGACGTACGTGCAGGCGGGCGCGTTGAGGTCGGGCCGGGTGGGGCCGGCGCCGTCGGTGGCGAGGTCGGCGACGGCCTTGGCGGCGTCGGCGATGGCCTGGCGCATCGCCCCGTTCGGGTCCCGGCCGGCCTCCAGGGCGGTCAGCAGCGACTCGGAGGCGGCGTCGACGGCGGTCTCCGAGGCCTCGTCCGGGCGGTCGGAGGAGGAGACGCCGTCGCACACCACGGCGACCACGACCGGCTCGCCGCCGGGCAGCGAGGTCGCGGCGACGGTGAAGGAGTCCTCGTTGCGGTGGTGGCGCACGCCGCGGTCGCTGACCCCGGCGACGCCGCCGAGCGACTTCTCCATGTGGTCGCGCGGGCGCGGCTGGGCGCCGCCGCAGCCCTCGCAGTAGCCGTCCGGGGCGACCTGCGGCTGCCCGCAGTGCACGCAGACCGGTCCGCGCGGCGACGGTACGGCCTCGCCGCGTGCGGCGGCCCAGCTCCCCGGCATCGAGCCGGGGGCCGCCCGGCCGTCCCGGCCGGTCCCGCAGGAGCCGCAGAAGGCGTCCTCCTGGTCCATCGGCTCCGAACAGCTCGGGCACTCGGTCTGCTGCGGCATCTGCTACACCCACGTCCTGGGACGGGCACGGTTGGCCCGTTCCACCATCTCGATCCTGATCTCGGCCCGGTCGGCCAACCGGGCGAGTACCCGGTAGGACTGCTCCAGGGCGAAGCGCAGTTCCCGCTCCTGTGCGGGACGTCCCAGTACCACCAGGTCGGTGGCCCGCCGGCCGGCGGCCGTCTCGGCGCCGACCCAGCCGAGGGCCGCGCCGAGCACCTCCACCGCGAGCTCCTCGCGGCGGCGGGAGTCCAGCCGCAGCGCGGTCAGCTGCGCGGAGCTCGCGCCGAGGTCGGCGGCGAGGTCGTCGGTGGCCGGGCGTTCGCGCAGCCGGGCCCGGACGGCGGCGATCCGGGCGGCGGTGTACTGGCTGGAGGTGGCCGGGACGGTCTCCAGGACGCGGACCGCGCCGGTCCGGTCCTCCTCGGCCAGCCGGACCCGGGCCAGCCCGAAGGCGGCGCTCAGGTAGGCGTGGTCGGTGGCCCACACCAGCCGGTAGAACTCGGCCGCGTCGCCGCCGTCGCCGAGCAGTTCGGCGCAGATGGCGAGGGCCAGCTTGGGGGCGGCCTCGCCGGGGAAGGCGTCGTAGACCGCGTCGAAGGCCTCCGCGGCGGCCCGCAGCTCGGCGGCCCGCTCGCTCGCCGGGGCCTCGCCGCCCGCCGGGGTCTGCCCGTTCGCCGGGGCCTCGCCGCCCGCCGGGGTCTGCCCGTTCGCCGGGGCCTCGCCGCCCGCCGGGGTCTGCCCGTTCGCCGGAGCCTGCCCGATTGCCGGCGTCCGGCCGTCCGCCGGGGCCAGGCCGCCGCCGACCAGCGCGGTCAGGCCGCGGTACCAGACCACCCGCCAGTCGTCCCGCTGGTCCCGCTCCAGTTCGGCGAGGCGGCTCACGGCCTCCGGGTGGCGGCCGAGTTCGAGCAGGGCGCGCAGCTCGCGCAGCCGGCTCTCGACCGAGGCGGCGGGCGCGGTGGCCAGCGCGGCGAGCGTCTCCTCGGGGTCGGGGGTGACCAGGACGGCCAGGAAGCCGGCGTTGGGGTCACCGGGGTCGACCCGGGGGACGGGCAGTGCGAGGGCGGCGGCGGACGGGTCCAGGGGGGCCACCCGGAGCTGTCCGGCCTGCTCGGTGGGCAGCACCAACTCGGTGTCGACGACGCGCAGTTCGGGGCCGAACAGGGTGGACGGCGCGGGTCGGGGCCGGTCGTCCTGGAGGGCCAGGACCTCCCGCAGCACGCCGGTGAGCTGGTCGGCCATCTCCTCGGCGGAGGCGAAGCGGCGGGCCGGGTCCGGGTCGGTGGCGCGGACCAGGAAGCGGTAGTACGACTCGTACCGGGCGAGGACCTCGACCTGCTCGGGGCCGGGCAGCGAGTCGCGGTAGGCGCCGCTGTAGCCCTGGAAGTCGAAGGTGAGCACCGCGAGGGTGCGGGCCACGGTGTACAGGTCGGAGGCGACGGAGGGGCCGTCGGTGGCGATCTCCGGGGCCTGGTAGCCGATGGTGCCGTAGATCGGGCCGTCGTCGTCGAGCCGGCGGACCGCGCCCATGTCTATGATCTTGAGCGCGTCGCCGCTCTGGATCACGTTGTCGATCTTGAAGTCGCAGTACACCAGGCCCCGGCCGTGCAGGTAGCCCAGGGCCGGCAGCGCCTCCAGCGCGTACGCGATCGCCTGCTCGACGGGCAGCGGCTCGCGCCGGCCGTCCGCGGTGCGGCGCTCGTTGGCGATGTCCTTGAGCGACTTCCCGCCGACGTACTCCATCACGATGTAGCCGTCGGTGGCGCCGGTGCGCAGGTCCGGGTGCTCGGCGAAGTTGATGATCCGGACGATGTTCGGGTGGTCCACCTCGGCCAGGAAGCGCCGCTCGGCGACGGCCACCGCGAGCGCGTCCTCGTCCCCGGTGTCCAGCAGGCCCTTGAGCACCACCCACTTGTCGTTGACCCGCCGGTCCACCGCCAGGTAGATCCAGCCGAGCCCGCCGTGCGCCAGGCAGCCCACCACCTCGTACTGCCCGCCGACCAGGTCGCCGCGGCGCAGCTTGGGCGTGAACGAGTACGGCGTGCCGCACTTGGTGCAGAAGCCGTCCGGGCGGCCCGGGCGGCCGTTCTTCTCCCGGCCCACCGGGGCGTCGCACTTGGAGCAGAACCGCTTGCGCTCGGGTACCTCCGGGTCGGCCAGCACCGCCAGGGCCGGGTCGGCCGCCTCGACGGTCGGCACGGTGACCAGGCCGGCGCCCAGCCGGTTGCGGGTGCCCGCGCTGGCGCTGCCCCGGGTGGAGCGGACCGAGAGCGAGCGGCCGCTGCCGGTGCGGGTCGAGCGGTGCGAGCGGGAGCGGCCGGACATCGAACGGGCCGAGCCGGTGCGGGCCGACAGCGAGCGGGCCGATGCACCGTGGCCGGAGCCGTGCCCGGAGCCGTTGTGTCCGGAGCCGGGGGAGACCCGGGCGGAGGGGACGTACGGCTGGGTGACGCCGGTGACGCCGGTGTCGCCACCGGGCGGGGTCAGGCCGCACTCGTCGCAGTAGCCGTCCGGGTCGATGGTGCCGGAGCAGTCGCGCGGGCAGGGCGAGCCGGGGCCGGCGGACTCCGGTGCCCCCGCCGTCGAGGCCCCGGACGTCCCGGACGTCCCGGACGTCCCGGACACCCCCGAGGCCCCGGACGTGGTGGGCGTCGCGGTGGTCCGGCCCGCCGGGGCCAGCCCGCACTCGTCGCAGTAGCCGTCGGCGTCGATCCTGCCGCTGCCGGAGCACTCCGGCCGTTCGCACGTCCCGCCCATCAACCTCAGCCCCCCTGAGCCTGTCCGTCGGCCGGCGACTGTCCGGCCGCCTCCTGAGCCTGCCCGGCTTCGGCCTCGGTGTGGGCCGGCCGCAGCGACTGCTGGAACCGGGCCACCGCGGCGGCCGCCGCCCGCAGGTCGCAGGGCGCGCTCCACAGCAGCCAGCGCGCCTTCTCGTACCGCTCGATCACTTCCGGGTCCTCGGAGACCCGCAGCCGGGCCGCCATCGCCTTGTAGGCGTCCAGCCGGCCGCGCAGCTCGGCCCGGACGGCGAGCGGCTGGGTCACCTCGGTGAGCGACTGCCGGGCCCGGGTCAGCTCCTTGGCGGCGGCGTCCTCCAGGGTGTCCAGCAGCGGCGCCAGCCGGCCCCACTGCCCGGCCTGGCGCAGGTCCAGCGCCGCGACGATCCGCTCGCGCAGCGCCGAGGCCGGCCCGGGCACGGCCGGGACGTCGCTGGACGCTATCTTCGCCAGCACCTCGCCGCGCGCCCGGCGGGCCTCGGCCAGGGTGGCGTCGGCCCGCTGGAGCAGGTCGCCGACGCCCTGGAGGCGTTCCTCGGCCTCGTCGCGCAGCCGCAGCAGGTCCTCCAGTTCCAGCCGGACGCCGTCCAGCGCCCGCCCGGTCCGGTCGAACCGCTCGGTGTCCACCATCCCGGCCGGGCCGGCGAAGGCCGAGCCCTCCGGGACGGTGCCGCGCTGGGCGGGCACCCGGGCCGGGCGCCACAGCGCGAGCGGGTCCCCGCGCACCTCGGTGCGCAGTTCGGTGAGGTCCCTCTCGAGGCCGGCCAGGTCGTCGCCCAGCGGGTGGGCGCCGGTGCGCACGCCGAGCGAGGCGGCCAGGGTGCGCACCCGCTGGAGCTCGGCGAGCAGCAGGTCGATCCGGGCCGGCAGCGCCGACCAGACCGCGTCGGCGGCGCTGACCACCTCCAGCACGGTGGCGTACCAGGAGTTCATCCGGGTCATCAGCGCGTCCAGGCTGATCCGCTCGACCAGCCTGGCGGGCGCGCCGAGCACCTGCGGGCCGTCCGGCACCACCCCGCCCGGGACGGTCACCGCCTCGCCGGTCAGCAGTTCGCTCAGCTCGGCGAGTTCCGGCCCGCCGGGCTTGGCCTTGCGGGCCCGTACGGCCCGGGCCGAGGCCAGCGCCTCGGAGTAGCGGTCGAACAGGGCCCAGAGCAGCGGCAGGCCCTTGCCGGCGACCGACCAGCGCTCCAGGGTGCGCCCGGACAGCTCGGCGCCGTCCAGCAGCCGCAGGCCCGGGTGGTCCTGGAGGGCGAGCAGCGCCGACTCGACCGCGTCCCGCTCCGCGCCGAGGCGGGCGAGCGCGCGGTCGACCTCCTCCCGGCTCAGTACCGGGCCAGCCGATGCCGCCACCGCGGTGTCCTTCCTTCCTCGCGTGCGATCCCGACGTGCCTGACGTGCCTGACGTGCTCGACGTACCGGACGTGCGGTCCCACGACTACCCCCGTATCCACCACCGGTCTCCCCGTGGTGATCGTCCCGAACCCTAGCCGGTGGTCGTTGCGGCGGAGCGGGCGCGGGGCGTCAAGCCACCGTCAACGCCCCGCTGACGGCCCGTGCGCTACCTCCCCCGCGCCGTCCCGCGCGTCACCGGCGGCACGCGTCGCCACCGCCTCAGTGGGTGCCCGGCCAGTAGTGCTCGGCCTCGTTGACCATGTACGGCTTGAGCCAGTGCTCGTACGAACGGGCCCAGTCGCCGCGCGCGTAGTAGTCGGCCAGGACCTGGTTGACCCGGGCGGTCAGGTCGGTGCTGTCCTTCAGCATGGCGACGCCGATCACCTCCGGCTGGGCCTCGCCGTCCACGATCCGCACGGTCTGGTCCTGCGCGGCCTGACCGGCCGCCAGGCCGTTGTCGGTCATGGTGGCGTCGACCTTGCCGAGCTGCATCAGGACCAGGCAGTCCAGCTGGTTCTCCACCGTGACGACCTGCCGGGCCGTGTTCTTCTCCTTGACGATGTTCAGCGCGGTGGAGCCGTCGGCGGCGCAGACCGCCTTGTCCTTGACCGCGTCGTCGATGTTCTTCGCCGGCGACGCCTTCGGCACCAGGACGCGCTGGCTGATGTTGAAGTACGGCTTGGAGAAGGCGACGTCCTCCATCCGCTTGCAGTTGATCGTCATGGTGCGGACGATCAGGTCGACCCGGCCCTTCTTGATGGCGTCGATCCGGTCGGCCGTGGCCACCGGCTTGAGCACCACCTTCTCCGGGTCGCCCATGACGGCCGCGCCGATCGCCCGGGCGAGGTCGATGTCGAAGCCCTCGATCTGGCCGGTGTTCGGGTTGCGGGCGCCCCAGCGGTAGCTGTTCTGGTCCACGCCGATCACCAGGCTGCGCCTGGCCTTGATGGCCCTCACGGCCGGGCCGTCCTCGGTGCTCGGCGGCACGCTCTTGTAGGTGTCGCAGCCGTCGGCCGGGGTCTGCTCCTGCTGTACGGCCAGGGGCGCGGCGGTGGCGGCCGCCGGCACGGCGCCGACCGGGCCGCCCCCGGCGAGCACGGCCGCGCCGGCCGCCAGCAGGGCCAGCGCGGCGGCGGGCCTGGTCGTTCTCCTGAGTGCTCTGTCGCGCATCTCTCGTTCTCCCCCTCGCCCGTTACCGGTACTCGGCCAGTCGCCGGCCGAGGCCGCGCAGCGCGGCGGCCGCGGCCACCAGGCCGAGCAGCGCGGCGGCGACGGCGGCGGCGCGCAGGTCCCCGCCGGTGCCCTCGGCGGCCTGGTCGAAGCGGTCCTGCTCGATGTCGGCGGCCTGGGCGAGCGCCTTGTCGACGGCCTTGAACGCGGCGTCTGCGCTGGTCGCCGAGTCGGTGGAGGCCGTCACGGTGGCCTCCAGGGCGCCCTGGTAGTCGGCGTCGCCGACCTCCTTGTTCCGGGCGGCATCGTGCCGCCGACGCCACTCGTCGAACTGCTTAGAGGCGTCCACGACGCTCGGCACGGCGGCCGACGGGGCCAGCCGGACGGCCTGTGGCAGTGAGCCGTCGGACCGGTCCGACGGGAGGTCCTTGGCACCGGCCAGGTGTTCGGTGGCCTTCGCCCACTGGTCGGCGTACCGGGTGGTCGAGCCGCGGGCGACGAAGTGCAGGTTCTCCGCCAGCCGGGCGGTCAGCACGTCGACCCGGGCGGAGTTGAGTGCCCGCAGCGGGGCCGCGCCCTCGCGGTTGCTCCGCTGCAGCGCCGAACTGGTGGCCAGTCCGGTGACGGTCAGCCACAGGGCGCCGGCCAGTACGGCGGCGGTGGCGCCCAGCAGCCCGATGTTGAACACCCGGTTGGTGCGGCGGAACAGCGTCAGCTGCACCCAGAGCAGCGCGGCCAGGGCGACCAGCGCCAGGCCGTACGCGGCCCACGGCACCGCCCTGGCCTCGGCGTAGTCGTCGGACAGCTCCCGGTTCTCGACGGCGGCCAGTTCGGCGGCGGCCGGCAGCAGCACGGTCTGCATCTGCTCGGAGGCGTACCGCAGGTAGGCGCCGCCGAGCGGTATGCCCTGCCGGTTGTCGGCCCGCGCGGTCTCCACCAGGCCTGCGTACACCGGGAGTTGCTGGTTCAGCCGGGCGAGCGAGCCCTGCGCGGGGGAGGTCGCCGTGGTCCGGGCGGCGGCCTCGGCGATCAGCTTGGCGGCGGTGGCGACGTCCTGCTCGTAGCGGCTGCGCACCTCGTCGGGCTCGGCGCCGGCCAGCAGGAAGCCGCTGGCCGCGGTGGTGGCGGCGTCGGCCAGGTTGCGGTGGATCTCGGCGGCGTCCCGGCTGAGCGGCTGGCTGTACGAGACCACCCGGTCGGCGGCCTGCGCCCTGGTCTCCAACTGCCAGGCGGTGAGGCCGCCGAAGGCGACGGCGAGCACGGCGAGCACCACCCCGGCCAGCCGCAGTCGACCGGGGGGTGTGCGGGTGGCCTGCGCGAGCCGGGCGCGCACGCCGGTGGCGACGGCCGTCGGGGGGCGCTTCACGGGCGCTCCGCCGGACTTCGCGACCGGTCCGGCCGGTGCGGCCGTCGCCACCGGTGCGGCCGTCGCGCCCGGCGGCGCCGGCGGCCGGCCGGGCTGTGCCGGGAACCCGGTGCCGGACGCGCCGTTGCCTACTGGTCTTGCCACCCGCCTCATCCTCCCCTGGGGCCGGGCCCGTCCCCGGGGCCCGACCGATGGCAGCAGTATGGCCGTCACTCCCCCCGACCACACCTGACTTGCGCCGATCTTGAGCATGTCGTGCACGCTCCCCGGGACGGCTCGTGCCGCTGGTGCGGCCGGTGCCGCCGGTGCAGCCGGTGCGGCTCGTGCCGCTGGCACGGCCCGTACCGCTCCCGTCGTTCCCGCCGCTCCCGAGCGTCGGCCGAGGAGGTGGTGAACCGTCCGACGCGGGCCGCGCTCCGCGCGGTTCCCCCGGCCGGGCGGAGGGCGGGGGTCCGCCGCGGCCCGGGGGCCCGTTCACGGGCGCGCAATCCCGGGTGCGGCACCCCCTCGCTCCGTACGATGGAGGTATGCGCCTGCTTGGAACGATCTCGCCCGACCGCCCGCTGCTCGTCGTCGCCGTGCGCGAGGAGGCCGCCCACCTGGACGACCGCCTGCCCGTGCTGCTCACCGGGATCGGGAAGGTCAACGCCGCCGTCGCGCTGGCCACCGTCCTCGCGCAGGGCGAGAAGCCCTCCGAGGTGATCAACCTCGGCACGGCCGGCGCCCTGCGCCCCGGCTGGGAGGGCATCCACCACGTGGTCCAGGTGATCCAGCACGACCTGGACACCGCCACCCTGCACGCGCTCACCGGCCGTGAGTACGGCGCCCCGCTGGTGATCGGCAAGGGTGACGGCCCGGTGCTGGCCACCGGTGACCTCTTCGTCTCCGACCCGGACGCCCGCGACCGGCTCGCCGAGCACGCCGACCTGGTGGACATGGAGGGCTACGCCGTCGCCACCGTCGCGCACCGCGCCGGGGTGCCCGTGCGGCTGGTCAAGCACGTCAGCGACGAGGCCGGGGACGGCGCCGCGCACAGCTGGAAGGAGTCGGTGGACGACTGCGCCCGCAAGCTGGCCGACTGGGTGACCGCGCAGGGCTGGTGACGCGGCCTCAAACCCGGTTTCCCGGGGCTCCGGCGCTGGCTAGGGTGGCGCGATGACCGAGAACACCGCCCCGGGCAAGCTCTCCGACGTCCGTCCGCCGAGTCTGAACGCGGACGAGCCGACCACCCTGCTGGCCTTCCTCGACTATCTGCGGGCGGCGGTCGTCGCCAAGCTCGACGGGGTCTCCGACGAGGACGCCCGGCGCCCCGGCGTCGCCTCCGGCACCAGCCTGCTGTGGCTGGTGCGGCACCTCACCGTGGTCGAGGACAACTGGTTCACCTGGGCGTACCGGGGTGAGGGCGGGGAGCCGCGCGAGTCGGACGAGGTGCCGCTGGACGGCGCGACGGTGGCCGCGGAGGTCGCCGCCTACCGGGCGGCGGTCGAGCGGTCCAACGCGGTGGCCGCGGCCGCCCCGGACCTGGACCGGCCGGGCGTGCGCTCGCTGCGGCCGGACGCCACCGAGGGGCCGTCGCTGCGCTGGGTGCTGGTCCACATGATCGAGGAGACCGGGCGGCACGCCGGGCACGCGGACATCATCCGCGAGCAGCTGGACGGCGCGGTCGGGCGCTGAGGGCCCGGGGAGCCGGCCCCGGGGAGCTGGGAGCGGAACGGGGTGGGTGGGCGAGGGCCCGCCCACCCCGTTCCGTGCGCCCGGGGTCAGGCGTCCCGGAAGGCCGAGAGGTCCAGTGCCGCCAGCCGCTCGGGGTCGGTGAGCACGTCGATCGCCACGATCGCGCCGTCCACCACGGTGAACGCCATGATCGACAGCGCTCGGCCGTTGTCGCCGATGACCACCGCGCCGGCGGTGCCGTTGACCAGCGCCGGGCGGGCGAACGGCGACAGCGTGCCCCACAGGACGGCCTGGCCGGCCACCGTGTCGGCGCCCGAGAGCACCACCGTGTGCCGGGCCATCGCGGCGCCGCCGTCCGAGCGCAGCACCACGTCCGGGTCGAGCACGGCGACGAGCGCGCCCAGGTCGCCGTTGCGGGCGGCGGCGAAGAACGCGTCCACGGCCAGCCGTTGCCGGCCGAGGTCCGGGTCGGGCGCGGGCGCCTGCCCGCGCACCTTGCGGCGGGCCCGGCTGGCCAGCTGGCGGGTGGCGGCCGCGGTCTTCTCGATCAGCGGGGCGATCTCCTCGAACGGCACCGCGAACAGGTCGTGCAGCACGAAGGCGACCCGCTCGGCCGGTGACAGCGACTCCATCACCACCATCAGCGCCAGCCCGACCGAGTCCGCGAGCATCACCTCCTGCTCGGGGTCCACCACGCCCTCGCGCCGCAGCAGCGGGTCCGGGATGCGCGGCGGGCCCGGCTCGCCGTCCGGTCCGGCGGGCTCCAGCGGCTCCTCGCGGCGCTGGGCGCGGGTGCGCAGCAGGTTCAGGCAGACCCGCGAGACCACCGTGGTGAGCCAGCCGCCGAGGTTGGCCACCTCGGCGGTGTCGGAGCGGTCGTAGCGGAGCCAGGCCTCCTGGAGGGCGTCCTCGGCCTCGGTGATCGAGCCGAGCATCCGGTACGCGACGGCGCGCAGGTGCGGGCGGTGCTCCTCGAAGAGCGCGGCCCGGGCCGCCGCGCTCCCGTCCGCCTTCTCGTCCGCCTTCTCGTCCGCCTTCTCGTCCACGTGTCACATTCCTTCGTCGCCAGGGGTCAGGGCAGCAGGAGCCACCCAACAACGGCTGCGGCGGGGAGATCAACTCCCCTCCCGGGACGAATCGGAGACGATCATGACGAAGCACACCGTGCTGGTCACCGGCGGTACCGGAACCCTGGGGCGGCAGGTGGTCCCGCTGCTGCGCGCGGCCGGCTCGCCGGTGCGCGTGCTCAGCCGGCGGGAGCGTCCGGCCGCCGACGGCGTGGTGTACGTGCGCGGCGACCTGCTCGGCGACCCGGAGACGGCGGCCGCCCGGCTGGACGAGGCGCTGGCGGGGGTGGACACCGTGCTGCACCTGGCCGGCGGCCCCAAGGGCGACGACGTCGCCACCCGGCTGCTGGTCGCCGCCGCCCGGCGGGCCGGGGTGCGGCACCTGGTGTACATCTCGGTGATCGGCGCGGACCGGCTGCCGCTCGGCTACTTCCGGGCCAAGCACGCCGCCGAGCGGGCGGTGGCCGACTCGGGCCTGCCGTACACGGTCCTGCGGGCCGCGCAGTTCCACGACCTGGCGTTCACGGTGGCGGAGAAGATGGCCGGGCTGCCGCTCGTCCCGGCCCCCGGCGGGGTTCGCTGGCAGCCGGTGGACGTGCGGGAAGTCGCCGCCCGGCTGGTGGAGTTGGCGCTTGCCGAGCCGGCCGGGGCGGTGCCGGACCTGGCCGGTCCCACGGTGTACGGGATGGCCGAGCTGACCCGCGGCTACCTCGCGGCGCGCGGCCGCCGCCGCCCGCACCTGCCGCTGCGGGTGCCGGGCAAGGTCGGGCGGGCGTACCGGGCGGGGGAGAACCTGGCCCCGGCGGGGGCCGAGCACGGGCGGCGGACCTGGGAGGAGTACCTCGCGGAGCGGCTGGCGGCCTGAGGACTGTCCGTGGCGGTCCGTAGGGTGGCCGTCGTGTCCCTCCTCGATGCGATCCGCGCCGACACCGACGCCGCTACCGGCACCGACGCCGCTATCGGCACCGCCGAGGCCCTGGCGCGGCTGCGGGAGCTCGCGCCGGGCCTCGGGGTCTCGTACGTGCTGCCCAACGCGCAGGAGGGCAACGCGTACCGGCCGCTGCTCAGGCCTTAGCGGCCCGCACGACCCGCTCCGTCGTCACCACCTTGGCGAAGCGGTTCGCGTGCAGGGTGGTCGCCGTGGCGCGGGCGAGGTCGGCGGCGGGGACGGTGGTGCCGTCGGGGCCGGTCATGTCGAAGGAGTGCATGGCGTCGGTGGGGAAGATCGCGTCGTAGCCGAGGTTGCCGGCCATCCGGGTGGTGGTCTCGACGCACACGTTGGTGATGATGCCGGTGACCACGACCTGCCGGGCGCCGCGCTCCTGGAGCCAGGCGTGCAGGTCCGGGGTGCCGTAGAAGGCGCTGTTGACGGTCTTGGTGACGTGCAGGGCGGGGGTGAGGCCGGCGACGAAGTCCTTCAGCTCGTACCCCGGGGTGCCCTCGGCGAGCGGGCCGGCCGCGGAGGCGTGCTGCACGGTGACGATCGGGCGGCCGGTGGCCTGCCAGGCGGTGATCAGTTCGGCCATCCGCTGCTCGGCCCGCGGGTTGTCGCGCGGCCCCCAGAAGGAGGTGTCCTCGAAGCCCTTCTGGACGTCGATGAGCAGCAGGACGGCGTCGGGGTCGAGGGTGAGCGGGGCGTCGAAGGCGTCGGTGTTCGTCATGCCGTCCATGCTGGTCGGCGGCACCGGGGAGGCGTGATGGGCGGGGAGGCCACCCATCGATGGATTCCTGCCACGGACCGGCTTACCGTTTCTGCCATGCGAACGGTGGGTTGCCTGATCTTCGACGGTGTCCGGGCCTTCGACTACGCGGTGATCGGCGAGGTGTGGCAGAACCGGACCTCCCGGCCCGGCCTGCCCGCCTTCGACCTGCGGGTCTGCGGGCCGGAGGGCGCCCGGGTGCGGCTGGACGGCGGGCTGGAGCGCGTCCCCGACCACGGGCCGGCGGCGCTGGCCGACTGCGACCTGGTGGTGGTGCCGGGCGTCGAGGACCCGGCCGCCCCGCGCGGTCCGGAGGTCCTGGCCGCCCTGCGGGCCGTCGCCGCCGCCGGCGTCCCGATCGCCTCGCTCTGCGCGGGCGCCTTCGTCCTCGCCGAGGCCGGCCTGCTGGACGGCCGCGAGGCCACCACCCACTGGGCGCTGGCCCCCGAACTCGCCCGCCGCTTCCCGGCGGTGACGGTCCGGCCCGAGGTGCTCTTCACCGGCGGCGACGGCCTGTGGACCTCGGCCGGCGTCGCGGCGGGCATCGACCTCTGCCTCCACCTCGTCCGCACCGCCCACGGCCAGCGGGCCGCCGCGACCATCGCCCGCGCCATGGTCACCGCCCCCTTCCGGGCGGGCGGCCAGGCCCAGTTCATCCCCTCCCCGGTCCCGGACGACGCCGCCGGCGACGACCCGCCGGCCCGGCTGCGCGCCGAGGTCCTGGCCTCCCTCGACACCCCCTGGACGGTGCGCCGGATGGCCGCCGCCGCCCTGATGTCCGAGCGCACCTTCGCCCGCCGGTTCACCGCCGCCACCGGAACCGCCCCGATGCGCTGGCTCCTCGACCAGCGCGTCCTCGCCGCCCAGCGCCTCCTGGAGGAGACCGACCTGCCCGTCGACACCGTCGCCGGCCGCTGCGGCTTCGCCTCGGCCGTCTCGCTGCGCCCGGTCTTCACGGCCCGGGTGGGCGTGGCCCCGCGGGAGTACCGCCGCGCCTTCCGCGGCCGCGCGGAGGAGTAGCCGAACAGTGTCCGGTAGCGGAGTTCCCGGTGGGGAGGGCGGGGAGGGCGGGGAGGGCTGGGTGGCGAGGGGGGTGGCGAGGGGTGGCGGCCCTCAGCGCCGCCACCCCGTTGGCTTCTCGGCACGGGGGCCGTGGTCCGTTGAGCCAAACCCCACCTTGGGGTGAAGCCGGCGCAACGAGGGCACGGCCTCAGCCCGTGGCGGCCTCGCGCAGGCGCTTCTTGTCCGGCTTGCCGACGGGCGTCAGCGGGATCTCGTCGACGAGGTGGAGCACCTCGGGGGCGAAGATCCGGCCCTTGTGCTCGGTGACGAAGGCGCGGAGTTCGTCCAGTCGCGGCCGCTGCCCCGGGGCGGGGACGACGGCGACGTGGACGTGCTCCGCCGCCTGGTCGTCGCGGACCCCGAAGACCGCGCAGCGGGCGACCGTCGGGTGGGTGACGAGGAGTTCCTCCACCTCGGACGGGTAGACGTGCCCGCCGACCACGATGATCAGGTCCTTGACCCGGTCGGAGAGGTAGAGGTAGCCGTCCTCGTCGAAGTAGCCGACGTCGCCGGTGTTCAGCCAGCCGTCCCGCAGCACCGCGGCGGTGAGGTCGGGCCGCTTCCAGTACCCGGCCATGACGACGTCGGAGCGCAGGTGGATCTCGCCCTGCTCGCCGGTCGGCAGGTCGGTGCCGTCGAGGGAGCGGATCGCCACCTCGACGCCCGGGACGGGCCGGCCGACCGGGACCTGGGTGCTGTCCGGGCCGACCCGGTCGTGCTCCTGCGGGGTGAGCATGGAGATCAGCTGCGCCTCCGACATCCCGTAGACCCCGAACAGGACGGGCCCGAAGACCTTGAGCGCCTCGCGGATCCGGGTCGGGGAGGCGGCACTGCCCCCGTACATGACGTGCCGCAGGCTGGACAGGTCGGTGCGGCCGATCGCGGGGTGGTCGAGCAGCTGGTGGAGCAGCGGTGGCAGCAGCCAGAGGTCGGTGATGCGTTCGCGCTCGATGGCGGCCAGGACGGCGCCGGGGTCGAAGGAGCGCTGGAGGACGACGGTGCCGCCGCGCTGGAGCATCAGGTCGGTGAGGACCCCGGCGAGGTGGGCGAGCGGGGTGGCGGCGAGGAAGCGGGGGGCGCCGTCGGCCGGGTCCCCGCCGAACGGGGAGTCGAAGACGCGGCGGTAGGGCCCGTGCAGGCTGAGGATGCCCTTCGGGATGCCGGTGGTGCCGCCGGTGTGGCGGATGCTGAGGTCGTCCTCCGGGCCGATCCGCACGTCCGGGGGCTCGGCGGGGCGGTGGGCGGAGGCGGCGACGACGTCCTCGCCGATCGCCGGGGCGCCGCCGTCCGCCGGCACCGGGCCGAGGGTGAGGACGGTCGGCACGTCGATCAGCGGGAGCAACTCGTGGGCGGCGGCGTACCGTTCGGCGTCCACGAGCAGCAGGCCGGTGTCGACGCTGGCCGTGATCTCGGCCAGGACCGGGGTGCTCATGCCGTCGTACAGGTTCACCACCCGGGCCCCCGCGAGGCCGGCCGCGTAGCGGGCGCTGAGGGCCTCGGGGGTGTTGCCGGTCAGCAGGGTCACGGTGGTGCCGAGGGCGGCGCCCCGGGCGATCAGCTCGTGGGCGAGGCGGTGGGTGGCGGCGGCGAAGTCGCCGGCGGTGATCCCGGTGCCGTCGGCGGTGACGACGGCCTGCCGATCGGGGGCGGAGGTGAGGGCCTGGAGGATCAGCGCGGGGCCGCTGACGAACTCCGCGTCACCCATGGCTACTTCTTCCTTGTAGTTTGCAACCATGGGGCACAGGCTAACCCCAACCTCCTTTCCTGGTACGGGAACTGCCGATGAGGGCCGAATGTGATCGCCCATCACTCGAACGGGGGAACGGGGGAACGGGGGAGGGTGCGGGGGGTCGTTCGTGGACCGGCCGGTTCAGAAGGCCGCCGGGGGCCGCAGGGCGAGGTCGGTGGCGGTGGGCCAGTGGGCGGTCGTGGCGGTGACGATCACGTAGCCCTGCTGGGAGGGGAGCCGGGGGACGAGGGCGCTGCGGCAGCCGTGGCTGCGGTGCACCTCGACGGGGAGGGGGACGCCGTGGAGCAGCACCTCGCCCGGGGTGGGCGGGCCGTCGAGCGGGGCGAGGTCGGTGCGTGGGTCGAGGCGGTCCGAGTTGGCCAGGAAGGTGGAGAGTTGGGACTGCGGGGTGGTGAGGGAGCCCACCCGGTGGCCGGGCGGAACCGGGCGCGAGGTCTGGACGACGGCCACGAGTTCGCCGTCCAGGTGGTAGTTGAGGTCGAGGTGGCAGAGGTAGCCGTCGGAGGACAGCCGCCCGAGCAGGAAGGACCACCCGGGCGGCGCGGCGCGGAGGGCGGCGATCGGCGACCGGACGGGCGAACTCGTGGTCGTCGCACACTCGTTCGGCGGCTTCACCGGCCCGCTGGTGTGCGAGCGGGTGCCGGTGGACCTGCTGGTCATGCTCCAGGCCCAGGTGCCGGCTCCCGGGGAGACGCCGGGGGAGTGGTGGGAGAACACCGGCTACGGGCCGGCCCGCCGCGAGTCCGACCGGGCCAGGGGCGTGGCGGAGGGCGTGGAGGAGGACGAGCGCGCCCTCTTCCTGCACGACACCCCGGCGGCGCTGGCCGAGGAACTCCTCGCCGAGCACGGGCGGCGGCAGTCCGCGACCCCGTTCGGCACGCCGTGGCCGCTGGACGCCTGGCCGCACGTCCCGACCAGGTTCCTGCTGGCCGCCGGCGACCGGTTCTTCCCGCCCGCGTTCCTGCGGCGGCACGTCGAGGAGCGGCTCGGCTTCCGGCCGGACGAGATGCCGGGCGACCACCTCCCCATGCTCGGCCACCCGGAGGAGCTGGCCGAACGCCTGGAGGCCTACCGGGCCGGGCGGTAGGCCTCCAGGCGTTCGCGCGGGAAGTCGGCCGGGCCGACTTCCCGCGCGGGGAGCGGGCAATGGGGCGGCCCCTCCGGCCGGTGCCGGTGGGCCGTCCCGGAGCCGGGACTACCTGGGCTTGTGCATGATGGCGCCGTTGGCCTCGATGAAGCCGATGTAGTAGAGCACGGCCGCGATGGTGGCGACGGTGTGCCCCATGATGGAGATGGTCGCCGTGGACGGGTCGTTGCGGGCGTTGCGGATGAACTCGCTGATCTGCCCCCACTGGTTCTCCACGTTGGCGGCCGAGATGTTGCCGCGCTGCGGATCGAAGTAGTTCAGCGGCCGGTTCCGGCCGGGGTCCTGGATGTTGCCCCGGACGACGTCGAAGACCACGCCGAAGCGTGCCGCCTCCGAGAAGATCTGGATCGCCGTCAGCAGCGCCCGCCCCGTCGCGTCGTTGTAGGCCGTCGCGCGCCCGAGGGTGCGCATGGCGTTGTAGATGTGCTCGGGGCTGAGGACGAGGCTTCCCCGCTCGTTGCCGCCCGGGATGTTGCTGTAGTTGCCGCTGGCGATGCGGCGGTTCGCGGGCACCGACACGCCCAGCGCGTTCTCGAACTCGCCGATCCGGTCCTGGAACGCCCAGTGGGAGTTGCTCTGCGGGGCGTAGAACCCCGCGACGTAGAGGTCGTTCGCCCAGAGGTAGACGGAGACGACGTGGACGTTGTTGGTGTCGAGGACGCGCACCTGGATCAGGCGGCCGCGTTCGGTGGTGGTCTCGGTGACGCCGTTGAGGCCGGTCGAATCGCCGTAGGTGCGCCGGTGGATGGTGTCGATCAGGTTCCAGTAGTTCTGGTGGTTGGTGTTTCCGCCCGAGGTGATGTTCGAGATGTGCCAGTCGATCACCTGGTAGTTGGTCGCGGAAGCGGTGCCGCTGAGCGTCGTCACCAGGCCCATCGAGATGGCCAGGGTCAGCAGGGCGGAGCAGAGTTTCTTCAGCACGGTCTTCTCGGTCTCCTCCGGATCGAGGGTGGGGCGGGTCCTGTCGCGCACGAGGCTAGGAGCCACCGGGCCGGCGAACTCCGCTGTCCGTGCACCGCCATGTGTCCGAGAACGCACCGGAAGTCGACGGGGCCGACGTCCCGGGCGCAGTGGCGAGTGCGCTGGCGGTCAAATGACCTGTCCCTGACGGCGAACCCCGGGCTTGCCGGGCCGCTTAGCGTACGTACTGACAGCGCGTCATGGACGCTCGCCGCGTGCTGAAGTCTGCGGCCGGCCCGGCGTGCTGACGACCCGTCTTTTCACCATCGAGGGAATTCCCGCATGCTCACAATGAACGGATCCGGCGCACTGGTACGGGTGCGCCGACGGCTGGTCGGCGTACTGGTGGCGCTGGCGCTGGCGGTCGGGCTCATGGGTATGACGCCGACCGCGGCGCACGCCGACACGAACAACCGTCTCAGCAACATCAACTGGGAGATCGGCGACCTGGGCGGCGGAGGCGCCCAGGAACACCAGCGGTACTGGGACGTGATCGCCCAGCTCCACTCGCTCAGCAGCCACGACTGGTTCAGGGAGGACCTGGACGAGACCATCGTGGCGGACAACGACCAGCTCATCCAGATCAGCCTGTTCCAGCACGGCACCTACCTGGGGGCCATGTACTTCTGGCCGCACAACCTGTACCTGGCCGGCTTCTACCAGGTCGGGGGCACGCACTGGGTCTTCGCCGACGGCCCCGGGTCGAGGGACCGCTTCAACCGGGTGCTGGGCGTCCAGGCGAGCACCCTCCCCTGGTCCAGCAACTACAACGGCATTCCCCGTGGTGACAACCGGTGGCAACAGCGGATCACCGGGCCGAGCCTCGAGAACTCCCTGCGGCAGGTCCGTCAGATCGCCGTTCTCCAGGACACCGCCGCCGGGCGCGCCGTCCTGGCGGACTCCCTCATCATGATGATCCAGGCCACCTCGGAGGCGGCACGCTTCGGGCGGATCTTCGACAACATCCGCAACAACATCCGTAACCACACCGACGTCCAGATCGGCGAGGACAACGTCAACCTGGAGACGAACTGGTCCTCGGTCTCGAACTGGGTCTACCGGGTCATGAACAACCCCGGCACCCAGCCCGTCTCGGCCGCTGGTCAGACGTTCTACACGTTGCAGCAGCTGATGCAGTACGTGGGCTACCTGGACCTCTTCAGCGGGTCGCGTCCCCGCTAGTCGTTCCCCGTGGATGACGAACCGCCACCGGCAGGCGGGCGGCCACACCCCTGTGGGTGGCCGCCCGCCTGCCGGTGCGTTCGCCGGCACGGCGCGCGGGAAGTCGGCTGGGCCGACTTCCCGCTGCGGCGGCGGCGGGGGATCAGGGGGTGGCGGCGGGCAGGCCGGCGCCGTCAGATCTGGTCGGTGTTCCAGTCCCCGTTGTCGGTGTGGGCGTGGCCCATGGTCATCTGCACGTACCAGCGCAGGTTGTCGAGATTGTCGACCCTCCCGACGGTCGGGATGTCGACCGGGGTCGCGGTCTGGTTCGCCGTGACGCGGTTGTAGAAGCGGGACAGGGCGTCCCAGGAGTTCTCCAGGTACTGCTGCTGGATCGGCAGGTAACGGCGGTCCCAGTCGTTCATCGCCGCGCGGAAGGTGCCCTCGACGTCGTTGAACCGGGCGGCCTCGGACAGGGCCTGGATCATCAGGCTCAGCGACCGGGCGGTCGCCTGGCGGTTGATCCACGGGTTGTTCTCGCCCGCCAGGTGCAGGATGGAGCCCCGCATGTCGTTCCAGCTGATGGGCAGCTCCTCCCGGCCCCGGAGGGCTGCCGCGGTCAGCGAGTTGTAGTTGGAGCCGAAGTTCAGGGTCTGGACGTTGTGGTTGACCGGCGGCGCCGGGGCGGTGGTCTCCGAGATCCGTGACTGCAGGGCGTTGTTGAGGTCGTTGAACTGGTAGGTGTCGCCGTTCTGGTTGGAGTAGCCCCACAGGTAGAGGTTGGAGGGGTTGATCCAGAGGTCGGTGCGGCGGCGCTGGCCCCGGTCGTCGAGCGCGGTCAGCGAGACCTGGACGAGGCCGACGTCCTCCAGCTGCGTCTCCTGCGTGTTGTAGCCCGCCACCGCGGCCCGCAGGCTGGCCAGGAATTGGGAGTACCGGATCCGCTCGTTCGCGCTGGGGCCCTCCGACAGGTCGAACCAGACGTGGGACATGTGGCGCCACTCGGTGCGGGCCTGGGCGGTTCCGGCCCCGCCGAGCACGCCGGTGAGGACCATGCTCAGGCCCATGCCTGCCAGGAGTGCCGAGCGGATCCGTGTGCGGACGGTGGTGTGCCTCTTCATCTTCTTCTCTCTTGCCCGGCGGATCCGGAGGCCTGACGGCGGGTCGGATCCGGGAGCGACACCGGGGGTGCCGCGGTGGTTCTTCCGGACAGCATCGTGGCACGGGGGTGTCTGTCCGGATCATGCCAATCCATCGGTGGCTGCGACCCGCGGCCGGATGGATCGGACGGTCGATCGGGGTGGGTGCGGGTGGGGCGGAGAGGCGGCTGCCGACTGGATCGAGATGGTCAAGTCGCTTGACATCAAGCCGAGTTGATCGGAGATAGGCACGACGCGCAAGGTCGGCTCGTGCGGCAGGCCGCCGGCCCCGCCGCCCGGGACGGGCGTGCCGTCGAGCGCGGTCGCGCGCCTCCGCAACCGTGCAGGTTGGGCACAGAGGCGGGCGCTGGCGGTCAAAGCCGACGGGACCGTTCGGCCGGCCTCTCCCCGCGGCGGAAGCCACCGTGCCGGCGGACTCGGCTGTCAGCGGATCGCCCGGTGCCCGAGTGCGCGCAGTCGGCCGGGGCGTACAGGAAGTCGGCTGGGCCGACTTCCTGTACGGGGCCGTGGGCCGTGCCGGCGGTGGCCACGCCAGGGGGCCGGCTACCTCGGCACAGGAGCCGTCACGATCCGGTCAGGACTCGCTGGGCAGCAGCGCGGCGAGTTCGCCCAGAGCCCGGGCCGCCGGCGCCGGGTCGACCAGCCACTTCAGGTGGCTGCCGGGGAGCGTGCGGACGTCGTAGGGGTTCTCCGGGGTCAGGGCGTCGCCCTCGCGGATCATCCGGTCCTGCATGGCGAGCGGGATGCTGGTGTCGTCGGCCAGCCGCACGTACGTCTTCGGGATGCGGCCCCAGGTGTCGGCCTGGGCCCGGTCGTCCGGGGTGCCGGTGTCGAGGTTCTCGTCGGGCTGGAAGGTGTTGAGGAGGACCCGGAACTCGTCGTCCGTCCCGTCGGCGAGGAAGGCCTCCTTGTAGGTCGCGAGGGCGCCGGGGTCCGCGGTGCGGAAGTTGACGCGCAGCAGACCGAGTTCGACGGGGTTGCCGACCATCGCCGCGGCCAGGCCCGCGGCGTCGACCGTGGCCATCTCGGGCTCGGCGTAGTAGGCGCCGACGTCCAGGTCGACGGGGGCCCAGGCGGAGACGTAGACGATGCGGTCGATCAGGTCGGGCCGCTGGTTGGCCGCGACGGTGGCCGTCAGCCCGCCGCGGCTGTGCGAGACGAGGACGACGGGCCCGTTGCGCTTGGCCCGCTCCAGGATCCCGATCAGGTGCGCGACGTTGTCGGCGAGGGTGACGCCCTTGATGGCGCCGGGCGCGGTGGCGAGCTCCGCGAGGTCCTGCGGCGCCTGGTAGGCGCTCGGGTACGTCGCGGCGAACCCGTGCCCCGGCAGGTCGACGGCCACGGACCGGTGCCCGAGGAGGCCGAGTTCGGCCTGGAGCGGCGAGAAGGAGAAGGAGTTCGCGAAGGCTCCGTGGACCAGGACGAACGTCGGTTGCATCTGTCAGCTCACTTTCTGACCTCCGTGGCGTCGACGGCAACGCGCGGCGCCCGCTCCGATGCCGCGAAACCACTGCGCGGTCGAGCGCGGAGTCACGAGGGCAGCCATCGAACAGCTGCCCAACTGTTCGATGGCACACAGTACTCAGCGAATGATCTTCGCACTACCCGGAAAGGCCCCTCGCCACCTGGGCGCGGCACTGGAGGAGGGCGTACTTGAGGCGGGTGTCGGGGGTGGGGGTGGTGGTGAGGAGTTCGCCGGCGGTGACGAGGGTGGACCAGTAGAGGGCCGGGTCGCCGGTGCGGGGGAGGGGGCGGGCGGCGGCGAGGGAGAGGTAGGCGGCGGTGAGGTTGCCGGTGGTGAACCAGCGGGAGAGGCCGTGCTGGTGGCCGGCCCGGATGCCGCCCATGGCGTCGATGGCGGTCAGGAAGTGGTCGACGACGGCGAGTTCGGTGTCGGTGAGGGACTTGGGGACGTCGAAGACGCCGAGGGCTTCGAGGAGTTCGCCGGTGTCGGTCTCGGTGCCGGGGCGGGGGTGGGCGAGGAGGGCGTCGTGGCACTCGTTGAGGCGGCGGACGGTCTCGGCGAGCGGGATGGTGAGGGCGAGGCAGACGGCGCGCGCGGAGGGGACGGGCTTGTGGGTACGGCGGGCGAGGAGGGCGTAGGTGTCGGCGGGGGTGCGGCCG
The DNA here is from genome assembly GCF_042721415.1 of Kitasatospora sp. NPDC058444. Lineage (NCBI taxonomy): Bacteria > Bacillati > Actinomycetota > Actinomycetes > Kitasatosporales > Streptomycetaceae > Kitasatospora > Kitasatospora sp. NPDC058444. Next base: position 60,334 of record NZ_JBHXLL010000041.1, read on the forward strand.
CGGGAGAGGGCGTGGCCGGCGAGCGTGGTGAGGTGCATGGGGAGTTCGGGCTTTCAGGCGGTGACGAGCGTGAGGGCGGGGCCGGGGACGGGGGCGACGAGCGCCCAGACGTACTTGCCGATGCCGCCGGGGCGTTCGGCGCAGCCCCAGCGTTCGGCGAGCTCGCTGACGAGGAACAGGCCGCGGCCGTGTTCGTCGTCGGGGGCTGGGGCGCGGAGGGCGGGATGGCCGGAGCCGGCGTCGTGGACTTCCAGCTTCAGGCGGGAGTTGATGAGGGTGAAGCGGACTTCGATGTGCCGGTCGTCGGGGGCGTCGGAGTGCTGGACGGCGTTGGCGAAGAGTTCGCCGAGGAGGAGTTCGGCGGTCTCGCGGTAGCGGTCGCCGGAGGGCAGGCCGGTGAGGTAGGCGCGGAGCAAGTACCGGGCCAGGGGCGTGGATTCGACCCGGGAGTCGAGGCGGGCGACGAACGTGCGGGGGCGGCGGGACGTGAGCATGGGGGAGCACCTCGGAGGGGGCGGAGGGGAGCGTGAATGGAGCGCATAATCACGCTGCGCATGCAAATGATTGCGTTCTGGTCTCAATGGTCCGGGATGCAGAGGTACGGTGATGGCCGAAATCGGGTACCAGGCACATGCTGTACGTCAGGGGGTCGGGCATGGCACACCGGCGACTCAAGGACGAAGTGACGGCCAGTTCGGCCCGGATCTTCGGCGAGGAGCTGCGGTTCTACCGGGAGGCGGCCGGCTACACGCAGGAGCAGCTGGCGAAGCTGCTGCACTGCACCAGGCCGAACATCACAAGGTATGAGTCCGGCCAAAGGCGCATGCCGCCGGAAATGGTCGTGAAGGCCGACGAGTTGCTCAACGCCGGTGGGGCGCTGAAGCGCCTCTGGGACCGGGTCGACTGGAAGGCGTCGATCGAGCATCCGGACTGGTTCCAGGAGTACGTGGACCAGGAGGCCATTGCCGTCGGGCTGCGCGCGTACGAAGACAGCGTGATGTTTGGCCTGTTGCAGTGCCGGCAGTACGCGCGTGCGGTCTTCGAAACCGGTGATGCGGCCGGAAAACCCGAGGAGATCGAGGAGCTGACCAATGCCCGACTCAGTCGGCAGAGTCGCTTTCTTGTGCCCGATGGGCCGTTGATGGTCGTCATTCTCGGTGAGAACACCATTCGGACGGTCATCGGTGGGCCGAGCGTGATGAGGGCTCAGATGGAGCACCTGCTGAAGGTGGCCCAGCTCCCGAACATCGTTCTGCACGTGGCGCCGTTCTCGGACCGGCGGACGCTCATCAAGACGGATATGGTGTTGCTGGAGCTGCCAGATGGGCAGCGCTTGGTGTACTCGGAGAGCCTCGACCGAGGTCACCTGAGCGATGCTCCCGCCAGCGTGGTCAAGTACCAGCGCCACTATGATCAGCTCCGTGGCGAATGCCTGTCAGAGTGCGACTCGCTTCGGCTGATCGCCGAGGCGCTGGAGGGTTACAAAGATGATGAGCAACGAGCTCGCCGCAGCCGCCTGGCGGAAGAGCAGCTACAGCGGCAACGACGGCGGCAACTGCATCGAGGTGGCCCCCGGATTCCCCGGCCTGGTTCCGGTGCGTGACTCCAAGGACCCGCAGGGCCCCACCCTCCTCTTCTCCGGCTCCTCCTGGAGCGCCTTCATCGACGCTATCCGGGCGGGCGAGCTGCCGATCGAGGGCTGATCCACCCCTCAACACCTCCTGGGGCGGGGCACCGACCGGTGCCCCGCCCCGCCGCGTCTCCTGCCCGTCGCTACTTCGCCTTCGCCCGGTAGGCGCGCTTCTTCACCAGGGCGCCGCAGGTCTTCATCGAGCACCAGCGCCGTACGCCCGCCCGGGACGTGTCGACGAACGGCGTTCCGCACGCCGGGTTTCCGCAGATGCGGACGCGCGTCCGCTGCTCGGACCCGCAGAGTTCGATCAGGTCCCGCGCGACCATCGACAGCACCGCCGCGACCCCGCCCTCGCCCCCGTTCCACCGTACGGACCCCGCGTCCGCCGCCAGCACGGGTACCGAAGTCGGCGCCGCCGCCGCGCCGTTGACGACCGCGACGTCCGCCGGCGTGGGCGCCGCCCCCTCCGCCAGTGCGACGCCCGTCCGCTGGATCGCCTCGCGCAGCCGCCGTGCCTCCTCCAGCTCCTCCTCGCCGCAGCTCGGTGCCACTGCCGTGCAGCCGCTCTCCACGCACCAGCGGCTCAGGTCCTCCGGCTGTCCCAGCCGCTCCACGTGCACGTCCTTGCCGCGGTCGGCCAGCGTGCCGGCGAAGGCGAAGCAGAGCCGCGCGTCGTCGAACCGGAAGTCGGTCTTGGCGCGCTGGCGCCCTTCACGTCGGCTGTCCCCGTCACTCATGTCCACCACTCTAGGCGGTTGACACGACTCCTCGCAGCCGCATAGCTTCCAAGTCCACCACTTGAACCGGTGGACATCTCCCGAGGAGGTCGCGTCATGCGCGCCGCAGTCATCGAAGAACTCCACGAGCCCCTCGTCATCCGTGAGGTGCCCGACCCTGTCTGCCCGCCGGACGGCGCGATCGTGCGGGTCGGCGCCAACGGCATCTGCCGCACCGACTGGGCACTGTGGGCCGGGGACTTCTGGACCGGAGGTCCGCAGGTCAAGCCCCCGTTCGTGCTCGGCCACGAGTTCGCCGGCACCGTCGTGGAGGTCGGCCGGGACGTCCGCGACTGGCGGGACGGCGACCGCGTGATCTTCCCGATGAACCCCGGCGAGGGGTCCTGCGAGATGTGCCGCAGCGGCAACCAGCACGTGTGCGAGCACGTGGACTCCCTCGTCCCCGGGGTGTCCTACTGGGGCGCCTTCGCCGAGTACGTCATGGTCCGCTTCGCCGACGTCAACCTGGTCCGGGTGCCCGAGTCCGTCGGCTTCGTCGACGTCGCCGCCCTCGCCTGCCGCTACATGACCGCGTTTCACGGCGTCGTCGACCAGGCCCGCGTGCGCGGCGGCGAATGGGTCGCGGTGTACGGCGCCGGCGGCGGCATGGGGCTGTCCACGGTGGAGATCGCGGCGGCCACCGGCGCCAACGTCATCGCGATCGACATCACGGACGAGAAGCTGGAGGCCGCACGCGCCCTCGGCGCCGTCCACACCGTCAACGCCGCCACGGACGACCCGGCCGAGGCGGTCAAGGCCCTCACCCGGGGCGGCGCCCACGTCTCCGTCGACGCCGTCGGGATCGCCGAGGCCTGCCGGAACTCCGTCCTCTCCCTGCGCACCCGCGGCCGCCACCTCCAGCTCGGGCACACCACCGGCGCCGAGCGGGGGGACGTCGCGCTGCCGATCGACGTCATGATGGTCAAGGAACTGGAGTTCCTCGGCGCCTTCGGCATGCAGGGCCAGCGGTTCGGCACGATGCTCAACATGATCGAAGCCGGCCGCCTCAACCCCGGCCGCATCGTCACCCGCACCGTCGGCCTCCACGAGGCGGGTTCGGTGCTGGAGTCCCTGGAGACGTACGGCCCGACCGGCGTGGTCGTCATCGACGAGTTCCGGGGCTGAGCGGCCGCGGTAGCAGAAGTTCTGGCTCCACGGCGGTGGGCAGGTGACGACGGCATCACCCAGTGTGACTGGGCCCTATCATGGTTCCTGTAAGCCGTAGTTGATCACTTGCGGGAGGCTACCCATGACCGCCTCGGAAGTTGAACGCCCCATCTATCCGCCCGTGCGCCCCCGGGTCACGGTGGAGGAGCTACTGGCCGCCAAGAACACGCAGCCGATCCGCTCCCTTGACGAACTCGAGGCCGACACCTTCGAGTCGGACGAAGAGCTTGACGAGTTCCTGGCGTTCGTCCGTGCCGAACGCCAGCGGAACGTGGCCTGAGGGGATCCGTTCGCCCGGGGGTGGTCAGAGGTACCCCTCCGGATGGTCTATAGTTTTCCTCATCACCCAGATGCGCGGGTGGCGGAATAGGCAGACGCGCTGGATTCAGGTTCCAGTGCCCGAAAGGGCGTGGGGGTTCAACTCCCCCCTCGCGCACAGCGAACGGCCGGTCGATCTTCGGATCGACCGGCCGTTTTGTCATTCAGCGATGCCGACGTCGTCTCCGAAAACGAGATGACCGACCTGGGGGAGTGACCGGACGTGCACGACAAGATCCTCGAATTGCGCGACGAGGCCCGAGGAATCGAGCTCGGACTCGGCCTGATCGGCATCGGCCGGCCGTGGCCCGCCCCGGACTCCCCGGTCTGCCCCGCCGAGCAGGTCCCGGCCCTGCTGGACCGGGCGATCGAGCTGGGCATCCGCTTCTTCGACACGGCCGCCGCGTACGGCCGCAGTGAAACGCTGCTCGGCGAGTACCTCGCGGACCTTCCCGCCGGCGTGCGCGACGAGCTGGTGATCGCCACCAAGTGCGGCGAGGCCTGGCCGACCCCGGAGGGCTCCAAGCCGGACCACTCGCTCGGCGCCCTGGAGACGAGCTTCGAACGGTCCCGCGAGCTGCTGGGGCGCATCGATCTCCTCCAGCTCCACAAGTGCACGGTCGACGACCTTCACGACGCACCTCTCCTCGCCTGGTTCGAGGGCCTGCGCTCCTCCGGCGAGGTGGGCGCCGTCGGAGTCAGCGTCTCCTCCGAGGAAGCCCTGCGGACGGCGCTCGACCTCGACCTCTTCGACACCGTCCAGTTCCCGGCGAACTCCGCCGACGGCGGCTTCACCTCCGTCTATGGCGAGGCCGAGCGTTCGCCCCTGCCCCTGCTCAACCGGCCGATGGCCTCCGGCACACTCGCCGGCACCGGCAACCCCTTCGCCTTCCACACGACGGCCTTCCGCCGCGCGGTCGTCCTGACCGGGACCACACGGATCGGCCACCTGGAGGCGAACGCCGCGGCCTTCGCCTCCGCGAAGGCCGCGACTCTCCACTGAGGGCTCGCGCCTCAGCGCCCCTCGGCCCCGCGGGCACGGCGCAGCACCAGCAGGACGGCCGTGCCCGTGGCCGCCGCGAGGGTGAGCAGCGCGGCCACCGTCACCGCGTCGGGGCCGGTGACGGGCTGGGAGCGCAGCGCCTGCCAGAGCAGCACCAGCACCAGCCCCAGGTAGGCCAGTGTGGCGATCCACATCAGCGCGACGCGGTCCCGCTCGGACAGCCCGCGCGGCCGGGTGGCGAGGAGGAAGCCGATCAGCGGCAGCACCTGGAGGGCGTGGAGGCCGGCGAAGTGAGGGATCCGCAGATCGCCCGCGTGGAGGCTCCAGTCGGTGACGGGAAGCCCTGGCCCGCCGTCGGCGCGCCCCACGGTGTGCGCGCCGACGATCGGCAGGCCGTGGCCCTGCGCGGCGGCCGCGCGCTGCCGGGAGGTGGGCGTCGTCATCAGGAACGCGAGGGCCATGCCCAGTGCGCTCACCCCCATGCCCAGGCGCAGCCCCCAGGCGAAGACGGGCGGTCGCACCCGCTGGCGCAGCAGCAGGACGACGGTCGCCACGGCCATCGCCCAGGTGGCGACGATGAAGGCGGCCATCGTCATCCACACCGCCGTCGCCGTCGTGGTGCCGAAGTTGAAGTGGCTGGTGGTTCCGGACGCCGCGGCGGCGGCGATCAGGGCCATCTCGACGGTCAGGGACACGGCCGTCACCCGGGAGACGGCCCGGACGAGGCGGTCGTGGCCGCGGACGAAGGTGAGCAGCCACAGCAGGGTGAGGGTGTAGATGCCGATCGAGAGCGCGAAGCGGGCCGGCTTCGCCCAGGCGGGCTGCCCCGTGATCGACCGGGGATCGGCGATCAGGCCGACCAGGGCGGTCGCCAGCATGACGACCATCAGCGCGGCCGTCCCGGCCAGCGGGCGATTCGTCGCCCACGCCTGCCGCGCCAGCTCCGCGGCCCTGCGTTCCCGCGCCATGTGATGCCCTTCCCTGTGCCCACGGTGTGCCCACGGGGTGCCCACAGATGCCGACGGGGGCTCATGGGTGTTCATGGGAACGGCCGGTCGACCATGTGGTCGACCGGCCGTTTCGTCATTCCGGGAACCGGATCGCTAGGCCCTGCCCCGGGGCCTCACGCCGCCGGTGGTGGGGGTTCGTCAGCCGTTGTTCCAGGTGGCGCCGGAGCCGGTGAACGAGCCGGTCACGCCCTCGTCGTCGGACCAGATCCAGAAGTTGGCGTGTGAGACGCCGTCGGAGCTGACGGAGGATTCGTTGGCCCCGACGCCGGCGCCGTGCTGGTTGGCGGTGAAGAAGCCCTGGCCCCAGGCCGCGTCCAGGCCCTCGGTGGCCGAGGCCAGGCCGGCGCAGCCGATCACGAGCGGGACGGTGAGGGCGCTGACGGCCAGGACACGCTTGAGAGCACGCATGATGGTTTCCTCCGAGGATTACGAGGTATCAGTCGGCAGCGCCGGTCGGCCCTGCCAGAACAAGACAGCCACGGGCCGCGACCCCTCGCAATCGACGCCGCCATCCGAACAGACCTAACGGACCGTCAGGCTCGCCGTCCTGACCTGCGGAAATGGCCGATCGGGTGATCATATGACGAGGTCGTTCGGGCGGAGCAGGCGCAGCGCGGAGACGGCCGGTTCGCCGTCCATGTCCGCCGCGCGAACGTCAGGGGTCCAGGGGGCCGGGTTCCACTCCGGGCGGGCCCATGGGAACGGCCGGTCGACCATGTGGTCGACCGGCCGTTTCGTCGTTCCGAGATCCGGTTCAGCGGCGGCCCTGTCCCGGGGCCCCGTACGTCCGGTGGTGGTGCGGGGTTCGTCAGCCGTTCTGCCAGGTGGCGCCGGAACCGGTGAACGAACCGGAGACGCCGGTGTCGTCGGACCAGATCCAGAAGTCGGCGTGCGAGACACCGTCAGGGCTGACGGAGGATTCGCTGCCCGCGACGCCGGCACCGTTCTGGTTGGCGATGAATTGGCCGCTGCCCCAGCTCGCGTCCAGCCCCTCCTGGGCCGAGGCCAGGCCGGCGGCGCCGATCACGAGCGGGACGGTGAGGGCGCTGACGGCCAGGACACGCTTGAGAGCACGCATGGTGGTTTCCTCCGAGGAGTACGAGGTGTTCAGTCGGCAGTGCCGGTTGGCCCTGCTGGGACCAGGCAGCCATGGGCCGGGACCCCTCGCAATCGACGCCGCCATCCGAACAGGCCTGACGGGCCGCCAGGCGCGCCGTCCTGACCTGCGGAAATGGCCGATCGGGTGATCGCCTCGCGAGGTCGTTCGGGCGGAGCAGGCGCCGGCCGTTCCCCGGCGGCGGCCTCACGCTCCCGGGCGGCGGCCTCACGCTCCCGGGCGGCCGAGGGCGACGTCCGCGTCCCGGCCGCCCCACCCGTCCGGGCGGTGCCAGATGACGTGGACGCCGAAGACGTCGCGGACGGTGTCGGCCGACCAGTCCTCGCCGGGCGCCTCGGCGAGCACCAGGTAGAGACCGGCGGCCGGCTCGGGAAGGGTGTGGTTGATCTCCAGCAGCCGGGTCGCGCCCGAGCGGAGCTCCGCGTACGAGGAGCAGCCGGCGCCGAGGGTCTCGTAGAGGAACAGGCCGCGCCCGGTGACGCAGCTGACGTCGACCGTCGGTGAACTGGTCGGCTGGAGGTCGGCGAAGAGCAGGGCCGACATCAGCGCGAGCCGGACCGCCTCGTGCTTCTTGCACCCGCGGTCGGCCGCGGCGGCCGCCTCCAGCGCGCGCAGGAAGCCCTCCTTCGTGGCCGGGGCGGGTGCGGCGGGGGTGCTGACCGCGGAGACCATCGGGGTGTCGTCCTCCTGCTCGGGCTGCCGCGGGGCGGCGGGTGACGTGTCGTCGGGGTGCGGGGCCGCCGTCTCGGCGGTGGCGGCTGAAGCCGTGGTGGCGGCCGCGGTGGGCGCGGCCGCGGTGGTGGCGGGGGAAGCGGCGGCGAAGCGGGCTCGGAGCTGCTCGCGGGCTTCGGCCAGGGGCTCCTCCCAGCCCGACGCCGCGAGGTCCTCGCGGAGGCGGGCGGTGTCCAGGGTGCCCTCCTTCAGCGCGCGGTTGGCCGTCGCGGCGAGGTCGCGCAGAGCGCCCAGCGCGTCCTTGCCGGGGGAGCCGAGGAGGTGGAGCACGTCCACCCAGTCGGCCTGGTCCCGCCGCAGCACGCGGTTGGCCATGCCCTGCAGCTCGGAGAGGCGGACGCGGGCGTCGGGAACGTCGACTCCCCGCCCGACCAGCTCGCCGAGGACGTCCAGCGCCGGGACGTAGCGCCCCGCCATCCGCTCGGAGACCGCCGACCGGCCCCGCTGGTCGGCGGTGAGAACGGTCTGGCTGGTCTCGTTCGCGAACACCCAGCAGTCCAGCTTCTCGCCCAGCCGCGGCGGCACCGAGCCGTGCCGGACGGTGAGGACCAGGGGCCGGTCGAGGCCGGGCGTGAGGGACTTGACGCGGTAGCGGCCTCCGGGGGCGCGGCCCACGACCTCGACCCTGACGTCCGCCCCGATCCGGGGGAGGAGGCCCGCCGTCCGCTCCGGACCGGCCTTCTCCGGAAGGGAGTCGGGCGCGTCCGCTCCAGGGCTGTCCGCGGGGGCGGTGAGGGCCTCCGGCAGCGGGGCGGTGTGGAGGACGGTGAGGCTCTGGGTGCTGCGGGTCAGGGCCACGTACAGCTGCCGCAGCCCGGCGGGGCCGCGGTCGGCGATGGTGGCGGGCTCGATGACCAGGACGTGGTCGTACTCCATGCCCTTGGCCTGGGCGGCGGCCAGGACGGACACCGGGGTGCGGCCCGCGCTGCCCGCGCCGCCCGGCTCGCCGGTCGCCGCCTTGCCGGTCGCCGCCTCGCCTTGGCCGCCGTCCCCGTTGAGCCGGCGGTCGATCTCGTCGAGCCAGTTCGAGTCGTCGGGGACGATGACGGCCACCGAGCGGGGGGTGGTCCCGTCACTGGTGCCCACCAGCCGGGCCACCTGGGCGGCGGTGTCGTCGAGCAGCCGCCACGGGTCGGTCGCCACCGTCCGCACCGCGTCCGCGCCCGCCGCGCGGACGGCCTGCGGGTACGGCAGGGCTGGCGCGATCGCCCGGGCGAGCGGGGCGACGAACTCCATGATCTCGGCGGGCACGCGGTAACTGGTGTCGAGCCGGGCCACGTTCCAGTCGCCGTGGTCGGAGAGGATCGTGCCGAGCTGCTCCCACGTCGTCGGGATGTGGGGGCCCGTCGCCTGGGCGAGGTCGCCCAGGACGGTCATCGAGCCGTTGACGGCGCAGCGCCGGCGCAGGGTGCGGGCCTGCATGGGCGTCAGGTCCTGCGCCTCGTCGATCACGATGTGCCCGTACCGCCTCGGGGTCTCCCCGCTGATGAGCATCCGGAGCTCCTCGAGGCAGACCCGGTCGTCGAGGGTCCAGAGGTCGCCGTCGGCGGTGGCGGCGCGGGCCCGGAGCAGGGCCGCCTGCTCGTCCGCGTCGAGGATGCCGTCGGCGCAGGCGCTCAGGAGGTCGGGCGAGTCGTAGAGGGTGCGCAGGGCCTCCCGGGGGCCCGGCGACGGCCAGACGCGGTCCACGAGGCGCTCCACCCGCCGGTTGCGCTCCAGGTCGCGGCGGACCGAGTCGGCCTGCCGGCGGCGCGGCGCGACGTCCGCGAGCTCCTTGAGCAGGCGGTCCACGAGCAGGCCCCGGAAGCGGTCGCGGCGCTCCCGGTACGGGCCGTCGCCGGCGTGGGCCCGGGCGAGGAGGGCGAGCACCTCGGACCGCGGCACGCGCAGGGTCGTGCTGCCCGCGGACACGACGACCGTGGGCTCGTCCCCCTCGAAGGAGGGGGCCTCGGTGAGGTCGTCGAGCGCCTCGGGACGGAACTCGTCCTCGACGCGCCGCCGCAGGACGGCCGCCATCCGTTCGTCCGACTTCACCAGCCGGGCCTGCGGGGAGTCCGTGCCGAGCACCTCGCCCTCCCACAGGCGGGTCAGCTGGACGGCGTTGACGTCCCTGGTCCCGAGGGTGGGCAGGACCTGGCCGACGTAGTCGAGGAACCGCTGGTGGGGGCCGATGACGAGGATGTCCTGGGCCTTGAAGTGACCGTTGTCGACCAGCCACGTCACCCGGTGGAGGCCGACGGCGGACTTGCCCGTGCCGGGGCCGCCCTGCACGACCAGGATGTCCGAGGGGGCGCCGGTGACCAGGGCCATCTGGTCGCGCCGGATGGTCTCGACGATGTCCCGCATCCGGCCGTTGCGGGAGCGCTGGAGCTCGCGCAGCAGGAAGTCGTCCGGCTCCTTCGGCGCCGGGCGGTGGTCGCGGTGCTCGCGGTGGTCGAGGTGCTCGATGTCGTCGGGGCGCTCGGTGGCCTGCCGGGGGATCGGGTGGGGCGTCGGACGGGGGGTCGGTCGAGGTCGGGGGCGAGCGGGCTCGGGGGTCTCCGCGGGGGTCTCCGCGGGGGTCGCGTCGGGGGTCGCGCGGGAGGCCGGCGGCGTGGTCAACGGCCCGGCCGGTGAGGCGATGTCGTCGAAGTAGTCCTCGACGACGTCCCGCACGCAACGCAACTGGCGCCGCAGAGTGACGTCACCCGGATCCTCGGGAAGGGCCTCCAGCCAGCGCTTCGCCAGCGGACTCGTCCAGCGCACGACCACCGGCTCGTACTTGTCGTCCTGAACGAGCCGGCGCCCGATGTACCACGGGCGGAGGTCCCCGCCGGCGTCCTCCGGGGCGTCGACCCGGGCGAAGACCAGGGCCTCGTCGTTGAGCCCGCCGTACGCCGCGGCCCGGGCCTCCGCCGCCACCCGGTTGGCGATCCCGTCCTTGCCACTCGCCGACGCCTCGGCCGTCGACGTTCCGCTCAGCTCACCGAGCCGTGCGGCGTAGCAGCGGTACGCGTGGTCCACCGCGTCCTGTTCGACAGCCAGGACCTGGTCCCGAGTGGTCGTGCCCATGTGCTTCCTCCCTGCGGTGCCGCGGGGCACCGCCCCGGACCCGCGTCCGTGCGCGCGCAGAAAGACTTATCAGAGAACGGACGGTGACGGACAGCCAGAACTGGCGTTCCCCGACGAGGGGTTCGGGGAGCCGGCCGGGTCGGGAGGGGCCCCTCCCGGGCGGAGCGCGGAGGCCGGAGCCCCGGTCGCGCCGTCCTCCCTCGATCGGGGGAGGGCCGGGCCGCGACGGCCGGTGATACTGACGGACATGATCAAGAAACTGCGGCCGCTGCTGCGCCGGTCGACGTATACGGGTGTGCTGTTCGCGGTGGCCGGGGCCCTGGCGGGGCTGCCGGTGGCGATGCTCGCGCTCGCGCTGACACTGGGCGTGGACGGCCGGCCGGAAGCCGCCTGGGTGGGGCTGCCGGTGTGGGTCGTGCTGCTCGGACTGGCCGGGCTGCCCCGGGTGGTGCGCCGGGTGCTGGCGGCGGCGGCGCGGCGGTTGCTGGGCGTCGCGGTGCCCGCCCCGGTGAAGGGCGCCGCGGCAGGGGACCGGTGGCGGACGCCGGTGTTCGTGGTGGTGCACGTGGCGCTGGGGTGGACGGTGCTGATCGCCGGCAGCACGCTCGTCGTGATGGGCCTCACGCTACCGGCGCAGTGGGCGGACGCCGAGGCCCGGGTGAGCCTCTTCGGCTGGGGCACCGAGGTGACGGGCGTCTGGGCCTGGGTCGTCGGGGCGCTCAGCCTGCTCCTCGCGGCGCTGCTGTTCGCGGGAGTGTCGACGGCGCTGCGCCGACTGGCACCGCGACTGCTCGGGCCCTCGCCCGCCGAACAGCTCGCGATGGCCGCCGAGCGCGAGCGGCTGCTGGCCGAACGCAACCGGCTGGCCCACGAGTTGCACGACTCCATCGGACACACCCTGACCGCCGCCACCATCCAGGCGGCCGTCGCGGGCGAGGTCCTCGCCGACGACCCGGTGGCGGCGCGGGCCGCCATGCGCAGCATCGAGGAGTCCACCCGGGCCGCGCTCGAGGACCTCGACTACGTGCTGGGCGTGCTGCGCGACGAGCAGTCCGGCACCGCGCCCACCCGCACCCTTACCGACCTGCCCGAACTGCTCGACCGGCTGCGCCACGCGGGCGCGGTCGTGGTGCCGCGGACCACGGGGGACCTGGCGCTCGTCCAAGGCACGCTCTCCCGGGCCGCGTACCGGATCGTCCAGGAGGGGCTGACGAACGCGCTGCGGCACGGCGCGGGCGGGCCGATCGAGCTGCGGGTGGCGGCGGGGCCGGAGGAACTGGAGCTGAGCGTGGTCAACGCGGTGGGCGGCGGTGAGGGAAGCGGCCAGGGCGGGCCGGGGGCGAGCGGCTTCCCGACCTCCGGGCACGGCCTGCCCGGACTGGCCGAGCGGGTGCGGCTGCTGCACGGCGAGTTCGAGGCCGGGCCGTACGGCGAGCGGCAGTGGCGACTGGCCGTCCGGCTGCCGATGCGGTGGTCGGCGTGAGCGGCGTGAGCGGCGTGAGCGGCGTGAGCGGCGGGGACGAGCGGGGAGCGTCGGGCGCCGACGGGAGCGGCGGGGACCTCGCCCCGCGCACGGCCGACGTCGCCCTCCTGATCGCCGACGACGACCCCGTCACCCGCAGCGGTCTGGGCACCCTGCTCGGCGCCCAGCCCGGCATCACCGTCGTCGGGCGGGCCGCCGACGGCGTCGAGGCGGTCGAGCAGGCCCGGCTGCTGCGGCCGGACGTGGTGCTGATGGACGTACGGATGCCGCGCCGCAACGGCATCGAGGCCACCCGCGAACTCCTGAGGGAGGACGGGCCGCCCGGGGAGCACGCCGACCCGCCCAAGGTCGTGGTGATCACCACCTTCGAGAACGACGGCTACGTCACCGCCGCGCTCAGCGCCGGCGCCAGCGGCTTCGTGCTCAAGCGGCGGCCCATCCCGCAGATCGCCGAGGCCGTCCGGGTGGTGGCGGCCGGGGAGGCCGTGCTGTTCCCCGCCGCGCTGCGCCGGATGGTCGCGGCCCGGCCGCTCGACTCGGCCGAGGCACTGCCCCGGGCCGCGCTGACCGGGCGGGAGGAAGGGGTGCTGCGGCTGATGGCGACCGGGCTGTCCAACCCGGAGATCGCGCAGACGCTCGCGGTCAGCCAGGAGACGGTCAAGACGCACGTGGGGAACGTGCTGAGCAAGCTCGGCGCGCAGAACCGGACGCATGCGGTGGTCATCGCGTACGAGAGCGGGCTGGTGGTGCCGGGGCTGCCGGGGGCGTAGACGGGGCGTGGGCGGGGAGGCGGCTGGGGGCGGCCTTTGCCACCGGGGGGCCTGCCTGGGGGTTCCTGCCTGGGGGCCTGCCTGGCGGTTCCCGTCAGGCGGGAACCGCCAGGCCGGGGCCGCTACGGCCGGGGGTCGACCGGGGTGAGGGTGCCGAGGCGGTCCTCGACGGCCTGGGCGGCGGCCAGGCACAGGTCCTCCCGGAAGGCGCGGCCGATGAGCTGGACGCCGGTCGGCAGGCCGTCCGCGGCGAGGCCGGTGGGGACGGCGACGGCCGGGACGCCGACGAAGCTGGTCACCGAGCAGAGCCGCATGGCCGAGGCGACCCGGTCGCGGCCCGCCTGGTCACGGGACTCCAGCCCGGGCTCGACCGGCGGCTCGGTGAACACCGGGCCCAGCACCAGCGGGTACTCGTGCAGGAACTCCGTCCAGGAGCGGCGGATGCCCGCCCAGGTGCTCATCAGCCGGATCAGGCCGGCGGCGTCCGCGGGCGGGGCGCTGCGCATCGTCAGGTCGATGTAGCGCTCGCCGCCCGCGCCGAGCAGCTGCCGGACGACGGGCCAGCTCGGCGCGAACTCGGTGACGGCGAGGCGGTGGTAGGCGTCGAGCGCCTCCTCCATCCGCGGGACGTCGGGGACCTCCCGGACGTCGTACCCGGCATCGCGCAGCGCGTCGGCGGCGGTCTCGACGGCGCGGCGGACGGTGGGATGGACGCCCCGGCCGCCGTGACCACCGTGGCCGCCCGGGTCGGCGACGACGGCGACCCTGACCGGGGCGCCGAGCGGCTCCCCGTACAGCGGGACGGGCACGGCGCGCGGGTCGCGCGGGTCGGTGCCCGCCAGCGTCTCGTAGGCGAGCCGCAGGTCGGCGACGGTACGGGCCAACGGGCCGTCGGTGACCAGGACCAGGGAGGCCGGGCCGGGGTCGTCCGGGCCGATCAGGCGCTGGTCGGCGGGGAACCGGCCGGTGGTCGGCTTCAGGGCGGCGACCCCGCAGAAGGAGGCGGGGATGCGGACCGAGCCGCCGGAGTCGTTGCCGAGCCCGAGCGGCGCCATGCCGGCGGCGACGGCCACGCCGTCCCCGCCGCTGGTGCCGCCGGGGGTGCGGCGCGCGTCCCACGGGTTGCGGGTGTCGCCGTACAGCTCGCTGCGGGTGTGCATCCCGGCGAGGACCAGCGTCGGCAGGTTGCTGTGGCCGATCGGGATCGCCCCGGCCGCGCGCAGCCGGGCCACCGGGACGGCGTCGGCGGCGGCCACGTGGTCGCGGAAGCGCGGGGTGCCGAAGGTGTTCGGGACCCCGGCGATCGGGGTGCTCTCCTTCACGGTGAACGGCACGCCCGCGAGCGGGCCGAGCTCCTCACCCGCGGCCCGGCGGCGGTCGGTGTCCCGGGCGGCGGCGCGGGCACCGTCGGCGAGGAGCTGGGTGACGGCGTTCAGGTGCGGGTTGACCTCGGCGATCCGGTCCAGGTGGCTGTCCACCACGTCCAGGGCCGACACCTCGCCCTTGCGCACGGCGGCGGCGAGTTCGGTGGCGGGCTTGCTCCACAGGGTCATGGCGGGCTCCTGGGCTCTCCTCGGCCTGGTTCCGATGCGGTCGCATCGGAACGGGATCACCCTAGCCCGGGAACCGATACGCTTGCATCGAATAAATCGGGGACCAGGGGAGCCGAAGGAACCGAGGGACCCGAAGGACCCGAAGGACCCGAAGGACCCGAAGGACCCGAAGGACCCGAAGGAAGCGCGGAGGGAGACCGGGATGCCCAAGCAGGTGGACCACGAGGGCCGGCGCCGGCGGATCGCCGAGGCCGTCTGCCTGCTGGTGGACGAGCACGGGCTGGAGGGCGTCACCCTGCGGGACGTCGCCACCCGGGCGGAGGTCTCCATGGGGGCCGTCCAGCGCTGCTTCCGCACCAAGGAGGAGATGCTCCTGTTCGCCCTCGCGGACGTCGGCGAGCGGGTCGCCGAGCGGGTGCGGAGCCGGCTCGTGGCCGGCCCGGCGCAGTCGGCGGCCGTCGAACTCGGCCTGGTGGCGGGCGAGGTGGCGCTGCTGCGCGAGGAGCACCGGGCCGAGGCCAGGATCTGGCTCGCCTTCGTCGCCGGGGCCGCCGTCAACCCGGCGCTGGCGGAGACCCTGCGGAGCAGCTACGCGGCGCTGGAGGAGCTGATGGTGCGGCTGGTCGCGGAGGCCGCCGGCGGGGAGGTCGTCGGCGGATCGGTGATCGGCGGGGAGGCCGCGGGCGGGGCCGTGGTGGCGCGCACCGAGGCCCGTACGCTGCTCGCCCTCGCCGACGGGCTCACCACGCACGTCCTGGTCGGGCACCGGACGGTCGCGGAGGCGGAGGAGGTCCTGCACGCGCACCTGGCCGGCCTCTGGGCGCGCTGCTGACCGGCCGCGGGGCCGTGCATCCGCCCCGATGCCGCCGTCCCACCGGGCCGCCCGCTGAGCCTTACCCGCTGTTGTCGCCCGCGTCACCGTGCGGTCCGTTCCGTCACCGTCCAGTCCGTGGATGGTCGGCGAAGGCGGCGGCCGGGTGGGGCAGGATCGGGCCCGACGTCGCCGGAGACACCTGTCGGACACTCGTGTTGGGAGAGCCTGCCGTGACTGCTGTGGAGATCCCGGGTTCCAAGTCCATCACCGCCCGGGCCCTGTTCCTGGCCGCCGCCGCCGAGGGCGTGACCACCCTGCGCCGCCCGCTGTCCTCGGACGACACCGAGGGCTTCGCGCAGGGGCTGGAGGCCCTCGGGTACCGGATCGGACGGGCGGCGCAGGCGTGGCAGGTGGAGGGCCGCCCGTCCGGTCCCGCCGTGCCGGACGCCGAGGTGTACTGCCGGGACGGCGCCACCACCGCGCGCTTCCTGCCCACCCTCGTCGCCGCCGGCCACGGCACCTACCGCTTCGACGCCTCCGCCCAGATGCGCCGCCGTCCGCTCGCCCCGCTCACCCGGGCGCTGCGCGAGCTGGGCGTGGACCTGCGGCACGAGGAGGCCGAGGGGCACCACCCGCTGACGGTCGTCGCCGACGGCGTCCGCGGCGGTGAACTCACCCTGGACGCCGGGCAGTCCTCGCAGTACCTGACGGCGCTGCTGCTGCTCGGCCCGCTCACCCGGGACGGCCTGCGGATCACCGTCACCCGGCTGGTCTCCGCCCCGTACATCGGCATCACCCTGGCGATGATGCGCGCCTTCGGAGTCGAGGTGGAGCGGGAGACGACCCCGGCGGGCGAGGTGTTCGAGGTGCCCGCCGGCGGCTACCGGGCCGCCGACCACCCGATCGAGCCGGACGCCTCCACCGCGAGCTACTTCTTCGCCGCGGCCGCCCTGGCCGGCCGCGCGGTCACCGTCCCCGGCCTCGGCCGGGACGCGCTCCAGGGCGACCTGCGGTTCGTGGACGTGCTGCGGCGGATGGGCGCCCGGGTGGACGTCGGCGACGACCGCACCACCGTGACCGGCGACGGCCCGCTCGGCGGGATCACCGTCAACATGCGGGACATCTCCGACACCATGCCCACGCTCGCGGCCATCGCCCCGTTCGCCACCGGCCCGGTGCGGATCGAGGACGTCCACAACACCCGGGTCAAGGAGTGCGACCGGCTCCAGGCCTGCGCCGACAACCTGCGCGCGATGGGCGTCACCGTGGCCACCGGGGACGACTGGATCGAGATCCGGCCCGGCACCCCGCGCCCGGCCCGGATCACCACCCACTCCGACCACCGGATCGTGATGTCCTTCGCCGTCACCTCGCTGCGCACGCCGGGCATCACCTTCGACGACCCGGACTGCGTGCGGAAGACCTTCCCGGGGTTCCACGAGGCCTTCGCGCGGCTGCGGGCGGGCTGGGGGCTCTGACGGCCCCCGCGCCCGCTGGCGAGGCCGGTCGCCGGCCCCCCGAATCCCTGTTGCCAGGCGGCGGGCCCGGCGGCGAGGATTCCGTTCGTGTCCGAGACGGTGTTCGAGACGGGGTCCGACGGGCCCGAGCTGCGGCCCTATCCGAAGATCCCCGCGCGCGGCCGCTCAGGCGGGCCCGGCAGCCGGGAGTGGACGGCGGCCGAGAAGGTGCACGGCGCGCACTTCGCGGTGGTCTGCGAGGGCGGCCCGGTGCGGGCCGCGAAGCGGCGTGAACTCCTGGACGACGAGGGGCTGGACGGCTTCTTCGGGGTGAGCCGGATCTGGCCCGGACTGTCCGTCGCGGCGGCCCGGTTCGCCGCCGCGGTGCGCGAACCCCTGGGCCCCGCCGCGGTGGTGACCATCTACGGTGAACTGGCCGGCGGCCGCTACCCGCACCCCGAGGTGCCCGCCGACCCCGGGGTCGACCCGGTCCAGACCGGCGTCTGGTACGCCCCCGGCCTGCGCTGGCTGCCGTTCGACGCCACCGTCGAGACGCCCGAAGGCCGCCGGTGGATCGCCGACCGCACCCTGCGCGCGGCCGCGCGGGCCGCCGGGCTCACCTGCGTGCCCCTGCTCGGGCACGGCCCCCTCAACACGCTGCACGACCTGCCGGTGCGCTACCCCACCCGGGTGCCCGCGCTGTTCGGCCTGCCCGACCTGCCGGACAACCTCGCCGAGGGGTACGTCCTCAAACCCGCCGGCGAGTGGCACGAGTCCGGCCCGGCCCGTCCGCTGGTGAAGGTCAAGCAGCGGGCCTTCGCCGAGGACGACCGCTACGACGGCGCCCGCCCGTACCTCCCGCCGCCCCAGGGCGCGGCCGGCGTCCCGGCCTGGCTCCTCGTCCAGGCCTCCGCCCTGCTCACCCCCACCCGGGCCGCGGCCGCCGTCAGCAAACTGGGCCCCCGCACCCCGCCGGAGGCGGTGGCGGCCGAGATCACGGCGGACGTGGCCGAGGAACTCGCCGAAGCCGTGGGCGGGTTGGAGCCCGCCGCGATGGCCGCCCTGCGCCGGGCCCTGGAACCCGGGGCGCGGGCCCTGGCGTCCTTCGACGCCGAGGACCGGCGGGGCGCCTGAGCGGGCAGCCGGGCGGGGCCGAGGGCGGCTTCGGTTCGTGTCCGGGAGGCTTCCGTGCGCCGGGGGAGGGGCCCATCATGGGCTCCCGGTCCCGGCAGTACCGCCCCGACACCGTTCCGGGGCCGTCCCCAGGAGGCAGAAGAGATGACGATCCCACCCCCCGTTCGAATCCAGGCCGCCGTCGTCCGCGCCGCGTACGCCCTTCCGGAGGGCCTGCGGCGGGCCATCGCGGGCAAGCCGGTGGTGCGCGACGGGCAGACGCTCGCGCTGGACGCGCAGTTGATCCTCAAGCTCCAGCGGTTGTCCGGGACGGCCCTGGTGCTCCCGGGCGGGGTCGGGCCGTCCCGGGCCGGGATGGAGCACGCGCGGCACCTGGTGGGCGGGCCGCACGACCACGCGGTGGCCGCGCGGAGCGTCGGAATCCCGCAGGAGCACGGCGAGTTGGCCGCCACACTGTACACCCCGGACGGGCTGGCGGCGGGTTCCGGCCTGCTGGTCTTCCTGCACGGCGGGGGCTGGGTGGTCGGCAGCCGAGCCAGCCACGACCACGTCGCCCGCTTCCTCGCCCGGCGGGCGGGGGTGCGGGTGCTGTCGGTGGAGTACCGGCTGGCGCCCGAGCACGTGTTCCCGGCGGCGGCCGAGGACGCGCTGGCCGCGTTCGACCACGCGTACGCCAAGGCGGCCGACCTCGGCGCGGACCCGGAGCGGATCGCGGTCGGCGGGGACAGCGCGGGCGGCAACCTGGCGGCCGTCACCGCCCAGCAGGCCGTCCGGCGGGGCGGGCCCGCGCCGGCGTTCCAGCTGCTGCTCTACCCGGCGACCGACGCCTCGGTCAGGCGGCCCTCGCGCGGGCTCTTCGCCGACGGGTTCCTCCTGACCGACGAGGAGATGGACTGGTTCGCCGACCACTACGCGCCCGCGCCCGCCGACCGCACCGACCCGCGGCTGTCGCCGCTGCTCGCCGAGGACCTCACCGGCCTGCCGCCCGCGTACATCGGCACCGCGGGCTTCGACCCGCTGCGCGACGAGGGCGAGGCGTACGCGCGGGCGCTGGAGGAGGCCGGGGTCGCGGTGCGGCTGAGCCGGCAGCCGGACCTAATCCACGGGTACGTCAACTACCTCGGCGTCGGCCACCGCTTCCGGGAGGCGACGGCCGAGGCGGCGGAGGCGCTGCGGCAGGCGATCGGCGGATAGCGGACCGGATTCGTACCCGAAGGGCGGGGCCCCGTGGGAGGGGTCCCGCCCTTCGGTGTGCCGCGGGGATGTCAAGGGGGGCGCGTGCCGTACCTCCGCACGCCGGGTAGTTGACGCGCAAGGGGTTCTCGGCGAACGGCTCTTATTGTACTGTCCGTCTAATAAGCGGGTGAGCGGGAGCCCGCGGACACAGGCACCTGGAGGCAGCCATGGCTCTCACCTGGCAGACGGGGCACGGCCACACCAAGGCCGACGACGACGTCTCGAAGCGGCTGCTGGAGTCGGCCGCCACCCTCTCCTACGACCCCTCGACCGAGATCGACTGGGACGCCCCCCTCCCGGAGGACCACTTCGGCCTCAACCCGGAGTGGAGCACCCTCTACGGCACCCGGCTGTGGAACGAGATGACCGAGCACCAGCGGGTCACGCTCACCCGGCACGAGGTCTGCTCGATCATGAACACCGGCATCTGGTTCGAGATGATCCTCCAGCAGATGGTGCTGCGCGACCAGTACCTCAAGAACCCCGCCAGCGCCGAGTTCCAGTTCGCGCTCACCGAGATCGCCGACGAGTGCCGCCACTCGATCATGTTCGCCCGGGCCTGCGCCAAGATGGGCGTCCCCGCCTACCGCCCGCACAAGCTGATCGCCCAGGCCGGCCGCGCCTTCAAGGCGCTCGCCAAGGGCGAACTCGCCTACGGCGGCATCCTGGTGGCCGAAGAGGTGCTCGACGTCATGCAGCGCGACTGGATGCGCGGCGAGAACGTCCTGGAGATCGTCCGCGGCACCTCCCGGATCCACGTGGTCGAGGAGTCCCGGCACATGAAGTTCGCCCGGCAGGAGATCCGCGAGCGGATGCGCCACGCGAGCCCCGCCCGCCGGCGCGCCTCCGCCACCGGCATCGCCGTGGGCGCGTACGTCATCGTCACCAGCATGGTGCACCCCGGCGTCTACAAGGCCGCCGGGCTCGACGTGCAGCGGGCGCTCGCCGAGGTGCGGGCCAGCGAGCACCGCAAGGCGATGATGCGCACCAGCTCCCGGCACCTGATGGCCTTCCTCGCCGAGACCGGGCTGCTCACCAGCCGCTCGGCCGCCGTCTACCGCCGGATCCACATGCTCTGACGGGCCGCCGCGACGACGTCGGTCCGTGACGCCTGTCCGTGACGTCCGTCCGTGACGCCTGTCCGTGACGTCGGTCCGTGACGCCTGTCCGTGACGCCCGTCCGTGACGCCCTCCCCATCCCCCACGCGCAGCGAGGACCCCAGCCCGGCCATGGCCTACGCGATCACCCAGACCTGCTGCAACGACGCCTCGTGCGTGTCCGTCTGCCCGGTCAACTGCATCCACCCGACCCCGGACGAGCCCGAGTTCGGCACCACCGACATGCTGTACATCGACCCGCAGGCGTGCATCGACTGCGGCGCCTGCGCGGACGCCTGCCCCGTCGACGCGGTGTTCCCGGTCGACCGGCTGCGCGGGCCCGACACCGTGTTCGGCGACCTCAACCGCGACTGGTTCCGCGACCACCCCAGCGACCACGCCTGGGGCGCGCCCACCTTCCCGCGCAGCCTGCCGGACGAGCTCGGCGCGCTGCGGATCGCCGTCGTCGGCACCGGCCCGTCCGCCGGGTACACCGCGCAGGAGCTGCTGCGCAGCACCAGCGCCGAGATCACCATGATCGACCGGCTGCCCGTCACCGGCGGGCTGCTGCGCTACGGCGTCGCGCCCGACCACCAGTCCACCAAGCGGATCGCGGAGAGCTTCGCGAGCGTCTTCCGCGACCCCCGGCTGCGGATGCACCTCAACGTGGAGATCGGCACGGACGTCACCCACCAGGAGCTCGCCGCGCACCACCACGCGGTGGTGTACGCGGTCGGTGCGGCCGCCGACCGCCGGCTCGACGTCCCCGGCGAGGACCTGCCCGGCAGCCTGCCCGCGACCGCCTTCGTCCGCTGGTACAACGCCGAACCGACCGTGCCCGCCGACGCGGTGGAGCTGACGGCGGCCGAGCGGGTGGTGGTGGTCGGCAACGGCAACGTCGCGGTGGACATCGCCCGCGTCCTGCTCACCGACCCCGACCGGCTCGCCACCACCGACATCGCCGACCACGCCCTGGCCGCGCTGCGCCGCAGCCGGGTCCGGGAGGTCGTGCTGCTCGCCCGGCGCGGGCCGGAGCAGGCGGCGTGGACCAGGGCCGAGTTCCTGGCGCTGCGGCAGCTGCCGGGCGTCGAGGTGGTGGTGGAGGACCACCCGGAGGTGCGGGCGGCGATCGAGGCGGCGGGGGGCGGTTCGGACTCGGAGGGCGGTTCGGATTCGGGGACTGCTACGGGCTCGGGGGCTGGTACGGGCTCGCGGGCGGCGCTGCTGGCCGGGCTGCCGCTGGTCGCGTACGACGGGGCCGCGGAGCCCGGGCCGGGGCGGCGGATCGTGCTGCGGTTCCTGTCGGCGCCGGTCGAGCTCTCCGGGGACGGGCGGGTCGAGGCCCTGACCGTCGAGCGGACCACCCTGGCGGCGGACGGCCGGGTCGAGGGCACGGGGGAGCGGGACGTGCTCCGGGCCGGGCTGGTGGTGCGCTCCATCGGGCACCGGGGCGTACCGCTGCCCGGGCTGCCGTTCGACGAGCGGACCGGGACGGTCGCGCACCGGGACGGGCGGGTCGTCGACCCGGAGACCGGCCGGCCGCTGCCGGGGACGTACGTGGTGGGCTGGGCCAAGCGCGGGCCGTCCGGCGGGATCGGCGCCAACCGGGCCTGCGCGCGGGAGACCGTGGACGCGCTGCTGGACGACGCGGCGGCCCGGGCGCTGCCCGTCCCCGGGGCGGGGCGCAAGGACTTCGAACGGCTGGTGCGGCACCGGCGGCCCGACGCGGTGGGGCTGCGGGAGCTGCGGGCCGTGGAGCGCGCGGAACGCGAGCGGGGCGAGGCCGAGGGGCGGCCCCGGGTGAAGCTCGCCAGCGTGCCCGAGCTGCTGGCGGCGGGACGGCGGCGGTAGCGGGGAGGCCGCGGGAGCGGGGCGCCGGCGCGTAGCGGGGAGGCCGCGGGAGCGGGGAGGGCAGGACGTGCGCAGGAAGTCGGGTGGGCCGACTTCCAGCGCCCCCCGCCCCGCCCCCCCCGGGGGTGTCCGTGGGCGCGGCCGGGTGTGGTTGGCGGGTGCCCGCGCC
>NZ_JBHXLL010000042.1:0-79862 GCF_042721415.1 Kitasatospora sp. NPDC058444
ACGCTCTCCGCCGGGCCCGGTCGCCGCCGCCCTCAGCCCTCCAGGAAGGCCTTGAGCGCGCTCGCCAGCAGGTACGGGTCCTCCGCCCCGCACAGCTCGCGCGCCGAGTGCATGGAGAGCGCCGCGATGCCGCAGTCCACCGTCTTGATGCCGAGCCGCGCCGCCGTGATCGGGCCGATCGTCGTGCCGCAGGGCATGGCGTTGTTGGAGACGAAGCTCTGCCACGGCACGCCCGCCTTCTCGCAGGCGGCCGCGAACACCGCCCGGCCGACGCCGTCGGTCGCGTAGCGGTTGTTGACGTTGACCTTGAGGATCGGCCCGCCGTTCGGCATCGGGTGGTGGCCCGGCTCGTGCCGCTCGCTGTAGTTCGGGTGGACGGCGTGGCCCATGTCCGAGGAGAGGCAGACGGTGCCGGCGAGCGCCCGCGCCCGGTCCTCGGTGGTGCCGCCGCGCGCGTGGATCGTCCGGTCCAGCACGTTGCCGAGCAGGGGGCTCTGTGCGCCGGTGTCCGACTCGCTGCCGGTCTCCTCGTGGTCGAAGGCGGCCAGCACCGGGATGTACGGCAGGTCGGCGGCGCCGTCGGCGGTGGCGACGGCGGCGAGCGCGGCGGTGGCCGCGTGGACCGAGAGCAGGTTGTCCAGGCGCGGGGCGGCCAGCAGCTCGCGGTCGCGGCCCAGGTAGGAGGCGGGCTGGACGTCGTGGGTCATGAGGTCCCAGCCGGCCACGTCGGCGGCGGCCAGACCGGCCCGCTCGGCGACGTAGGAGATCAGCGCGCCCTCGTCGACCGGGCCGAGGCCCCAGATCGGGGTGAGGTGGCGCTGCTTGTCGAGCTTCATGCCCTCGTTGACCTGGCGGTCCAGGTGGATGGCGAGCTGCGGGACGCGCAGCAGCGGCTCGTCCAGCTGGACCAGCCGGACGGTGCCGTCCTTGAGCGCGAGCCGGCCGGAGAGGCCGAGGTCGCGGTCCAGCCAGGTGTTCAGCGGGACGCCGCCGTAGATCTCCACCGCGACCTGCCGCCAGCCCTCCGAGCCGGTGTCCGGGACCGGCTTGACCCGCAGGTTGGGCGAGTCGGTGTGGGTGCCGACGATCCGGAACGGGGTCGCGGGGCCCGCCCCCCGCGGCAGGTACCAGGCGATCAGCGCGCCGCCGCGGATCAGGTAGCGCCCGCCGGCCGCGTCGTCCCACGCGTCCGTCTCGGCGACCTGCCGGAAACCCGCCTTCTCCAGCCGCTCCGCGGCGCTCGCCACCGCGTGGTACGGAGAGGGCGAGGTGCCGAGGAACGCGATCAGGTCGTCGGTGTGCGTCCGGTCGAAGAATGCCTGGCGGGCGGCGGTCGACATGCTGCTCCTGGGTCGAGTGAGGGCCGAAGCCGGATGGGGAGTCGGCTTCGCACCTGAGCATATGCCCGTACACGGACACGGCATTCGGAACGCCGCAAGCGCGGACCGCCCCCGCACGGTCGGAGAATTCCGGCCACCGGCGAGCACCCGGGGTGGTGTCGTCGCGGACGCCGGGCCGCGCACACACCGAAGGGCCCGGTGGCAGCCGGGCCCTTCGGTGTGAGGGTGTGTCAGGCGGTTCGAGGGGTGCGAAGGCCTAGAAGGCCTCCTCCGCCAGGTCCATGATCTCGTTGTCGATGCCCTCGGCGATCAGGCGCTGCGGGGCGACGGTCGGCAGGACGTTCTTGGCGAAGAAGCGGGCCGCCGCGACCTTGCCCTGGTAGAAGGGGACGTCCTTCTCCGAGGCGCCGGCCTCCAGCTTGGCCAGGGCCACCGCGGCCTGGCGCAGCAGCAGCCAGCCGACCACGACGTCGCCGGAGACCATCAGCAGGCGGGTGGTGTTGAGGCCCACCTTGTACATGTTCTTGACGTCCTGCTCGACCGAGGTCAGGTCGGCGATCAGCTTGCCGACGATGGCCTCCAGGTCGCCGGCGGCCTTGGCGAGCAGCTCGCGCTCGGCGGCCAGGGCGTCGCCGCCCTCGGCGGAGCCGATGAACTTCTGGATCTGCTCGTTCAGCGCGGTGAGCGCCTGGCCGCCGTCCTTGACGATCTTGCGGAAGAAGAAGTCCTGGCCCTGGATCGCCGTGGTGCCCTCGTACAGGGTGTCGATCTTGGCGTCACGGATGTACTGCTCGATCGGGTACTCCTGGAGGTACCCGGAGCCGCCGAAGGTCTGGAGCGACTGGGCGAGCTGCTCGTAGGACTTCTCCGAGCCGTAGCCCTTGACGATCGGCAGCAGCAGGTCGTTGAGGCGCTCGGCGGCCTCGTCGCGCTCGCCGCGCAGCTTGGCAGCCGTCATGTCGTCCTGGGTGGACGCGGTGAACAGGACCAGCGCGCGCATGCCCTCGGCGTAGGCCTTCTGGGTCAGCAGCGAGCGGCGCACGTCCGGGTGGTTGGTGATGGTGACGCGCGGGGCGGTCTTGTCCAGGAACTGCGAGATGTCGGCGCCCTGCACGCGCTCCTTGGCGTACTCCAGGGCGTTCAGGTAGCCGGTGGAGAGGGTGGCGATGGCCTTCGTGCCGACCATCATGCGGGCGAACTCGATGATCTTGAACATCTGGCGGATGCCGTCGACCTTCTCGCCGAGCAGCCAGCCCTTGGCCGGGTGCTTGGCACCGAAGGTCATCTCGCAGGTGTTCGAGGCCTTGAGGCCCATCTTGTGCTCGACGTTGGTGGCGTAGACGCCGTTGCGCTCGCCCAGCTCGCCGGTCTCCCAGTCGAAGTCGAACTTGGGGACGATGAACAGGCCCAGGCCCTTGGTGCCCGGCTTGCCGCCCTCGGGGCGGGCCAGCACCATGTGGATGATGTTCTCGGACATGTCGTGCTCACCCGAGGTGATGAAGCGCTTCACGCCCTCGATGTGCCAGGAGCCGTCCTCCTGCTGGATCGCCTTGGTGCGGCCGGCGCCCACGTCGGAGCCCGCGTCGGGCTCGGTGAGGACCATGGTGGAGCCCCACAGGCGGTCGGTCATCCGCTTGGCGACCTCCAGCTGCTCCTCGGTGCCCTCCTCGGCGATGACGCCGGCGAAGGCCGGGCCGGAGGAGTACATCCAGATGGCCGGGTTGGAGCCCAGGATCTGCTCGGCGAAGGCCCAGATCAGCGAGTTCGGGGTGACCTGGCCGCCGATCGACTCCGGGATGCCCAGGCGCCACCACTCGGCGTCCATGAAGGTCTGGTAGCTCTTCTTGAAGGTGGCCGGGATCGGCGCGGTGTTGGTCTCCGGGTCGAAGACCGGCGGGTTGCGGTCGGCGTCGACGAAGGACGCGGCGAGGTCGTTCTCGGCGAGGCGCGAGATCTCGCTGAGGATGTTCTTCGCGGTCTCGACGTCCATGTCCGCGAACGGTCCGGTGCCGTACACCTGCTCGCGGCCGAACACCTCGAAGAGGTTGAACTCCACGTCCCGCAGGTTGGACTTGTAGTGACCCATGGCCGTTATCTCCGGTTCGTCGCTTCCGGGAGACCGCCGCGTTCCGGCGCCCCGTACCCACCAGTAGGCATCATGATGCTACCCAGCGGTAACTTGGGCAAGCCCCCGCCGGTGAATCCGCTATGAACGTGGTCACGTCCCACAGTCGGGACCGCCACTCCTTGTCAGGATCGGCGCCAGCGGAGGAGGGTGCCCTCCCGCTAGCCTGTCCGTGTGTACGGATATGACCAGAACACATACCCGGGCGACCCCTACCAGCAGCAGGCGGGACCGCAGCAGGGCATGAACGGCATGCCCGGACCCGACGCCTACGGCGGGCAGTCGCAGGCCCCCCAGCAGTCCCTGTACCCCGAACCCTCGCCGCCCTCACTCGCGGACGCCGTCCGAGCGTTCACCACCGGCTCGATGGCGGTCGAGGACTTCCAGGCGATCTTCATCACCTCGAAGGTGCACTGCCCCCGCGGCGACCGCCCCGGCTTCCTGGCGCTGCACAACACCCCGACGCCGGTGATCCCGATGTTCAGCTCGCTGAAGGAGCTGCGCCGCTACGCCGGCAAGGACTCCAAGCACTTCACCGTGACCGGCGCCGAGGTCCTGGACCTGCTGCCGACCGGCTACGGCTTCGCGCTGGACATGGAGGGCGAGCACCGGATGGTGTTCGACGCCAAGGCCGTCGAGCAGATGGTCGACTTCACGATGCGCCGGATGTACGGCTGACCCATCCTGGAAGAGGAGCTCCGCTCCTCCGTCACTACATAGTTCAAGTTTCAACTTGCTTGTTGTTGAGGATTGAACTAACCTCGTGCACGTAGGCCAGACACCCCCCGAAGGAGGCCGACATGCCCGCCGTGACCGTCGACAACCCGCTGACCCTCCCGCGCGTCACCACGCCGGACCCCGCCGTCACGAGCGCCCGGCCGGTCCTCACCGTGGCGACCGCCCCCGAGGGCTTCGAAGGCGAGGGCTTCCCCGTCCGCCGCGCCTTCGCCAAGATCAACCAGAAGTACCTCGACCCGTTCATCATGATGGACCAGATGGGCGAGGTGGACTACGCGGCCGGCGAGCCCAAGGGCACCCCCTGGCACCCGCACCGCGGCTTCGAGACCGTCACCTACATCATCGACGGAACGTTCATCCACCAGGACTCGCACGGCGGTGGCGGCACCATCACCGACGGCGACACCCAGTGGATGACCGCCGGCTCCGGCCTCCTGCACATCGAGACCCCGCCGGAGTCCCTGGTGAAGTCCGGCGGCCTCTTCCACGGCCTCCAGCTCTGGGTGAACCTGCCCGCCTCGGACAAGATGATCACCCCGAAGTACCAGGACATCCGCGGCGGCAGCGTCAAGCTGCTCAGCACCGAGGACGGCGGCGCGCTGCTCCGGGTGATCGCCGGCGAGCTGGACGGCCACCAGGGCCCGGGCACCACCTTCACCCCGATCACCATGATCCACGCCTCGATCAACCCCGGCGCCCAGATCACCCTGCCCTGGCGCGCCGACTTCAACGCCCTCGCCTACGGCCTCGCCGGCAACGGCTCGGCCGGTACCGAGCACCGCCCCTTCCACCGGGGCCAGGCCGTCGTCTTCGGCGACGGCGACTCGATCACCCTGCGCGCCGACGAGAAGCAGGACTCCCGCGACAACAACTTCGAGGTCGTCCTCCTCGGCGGCCTCCCGATCCGCGAACCCGTCGCCCACTACGGCCCGTTCGTGATGAACAGCCACCGCGAGCTCCAGCAGGCCATGGAGGACTTCCAGGCCGGCCGGCTCGGCACCATCCCCGCTTCCGGTCGCTGAGGGCTCGGAACCGGAACGGCGGAGCGGCCGCCGTCCACGGCTCGGCTCGGTTCGGACCGGCTCTGACCGGCTCGGTTCGGACCGGCCCGGCTCGGTTCGCTCGGCTCGGCTCGGCTACAGCAGCGCGTAGAGGGCCGAGGCGTCGGCGTGCGTCCTGCCGCGCGGCCAGCGCTCGCAGGCGGCGTCCGCCCGCTCCGCCGCCCGGACCTGGGCGATCAGCTCGCCCGGCCCCGACTCGGCGAGCAGCCGCAGCGCATCGCCCCAACTGCCCAGCCCGAAGCGCTCGGTGTAGCGCGAGGCGCCGTCGGTGAGGGCGGCCAGCGCGTGCAGCCGGTCCAGCCGGACGAAGCCGGTCTCGGCGTGCTCGGCCGCCCGCGGGCCGGCGGCGGCGATCCACGGGCCGTTGCCCCGGTTGCGGGCGGCGCGCACGGCCATCGCGTACTCCAGGTGCAGCGCGGCCCGCTCGGCCGAGCCGGGGACGGTCTCCCAGACCTGGCGGCGCAGCTCCTCCCCGCCGGGGAAGCGCTGGTTGTCCCCGATCACCTTCGGCGGGGCGTCCTTGAACTCCAGCACCAGCAGGGAGTCGCCGAGCACCAGGTACTCCAGCGACTCGCCGTGCCGCCGGGCCGCGACGACCATCGCGGCGGGGGTGTTGGGGTGGGCGAGGTCGCAGCGGCCGCCGTGCAGGGCGGCCGTCTCCACGATGGCGTCGGCCAGGCACTCGGCGATCGAGCGGTCCGCCCGGTCGGTGAGCCGGGCGAGCAGGTGCACGCCGAGCCGGCGCACGTACCAGGCCGTCCCGTGCCGGCACCCGGACTCCAGGCCGGCCGGCGAACCCGCGCCGTCCAGCAGGACCAGCGCCTCCGGCGAGGCCGCCGCGAAGTCCTCGCTCTCGCGGTCGGGCCGCCGTGCTTCCCCTGCGAGCTGTAGCTGCATCCCGACAGTGTGGCCGCCACGCCGGTCCCGCGCCCAGACCCGTGCGCCGGTGTGGCGCGGTCCGGGGCGCGGCGCCCGGTGGCAGCCGGGGTGATTCGGCCATACCGTCGGACAGTGACCGGACGATTCGGCCAATCGGAGCGGGCCGGGTTTGGGATCACCTTCGGGTGTCCGGGCCGCCCGCGACTGACGAGGAGCGGAAGATGTTCTGGCAGTTCATCGTGTTGCTGGCCGCCTCGCTCGGCTTCCCGACCGCCGCACTGCTCTACCTGATCGGCGGCCCGCGCTTCCCCGACGAGCAGCGCGGCCCCGACACCGGCCGTGGCACCGCGGCCCGGGGCACCGGGGCCTCCCGGCTCTCCTAGCGCGGCCCACCCCGCGACTCGCCAGGCCCTCCGCGACTCGCCCGGCCCTCCGCCAGGGCCCGTTCGACGAGGGCGGCCCGGGCCAGCAGGCGCTCGTCACCGCCCGCCGCGCCGACCACCTGGAGGCCCAGCGGCAGACCCTCCGCGGTCCGGCCGGCCGGCAGGCTCAGCGCCGGCAGTCCGAGGAAGCTCCACGGCAGCGACATCACCGCGTCCCCGGTGCTGTGCAGGCCCTCGGGCGCCCCGCCGGTCGCCGAGGGCGCCAGCCACAGGTCCACCCCGGCCGCCGCGCCCGCCGCGGCCACCCGCTCGCCCAGCCGCTCCCGGAACCGCAGGGCGGCCGCCCGGTCCCCGGCCGCGACGCCCCGGCCGGCCCGGATGCCCGCCACCGTCTCCGGCCGGTAGAGCCCGCCGAAGCGGGCGAACCAGTCGGCGTGGCTGCGGGCCAGCTCGAAGCGGTTGACGGTCTGCAACTGCCGGATGATCCCGGCGAAGTCGGGGAACAACTCGACCCGGCGCACCGTGAACCCGGCCCGCTCCAGCCGGGCCAGCTGCTCCTCGAAGGCGCGCAGCGCGGCCGGCTCGGCGTGCTCCAGGTACGTCCCGTCCGGCACCCCCAGCACGGGTTCGGGCGATGCGCCGCGCTCCGGCCGCCAGTCGTCGCAGAGCAGCGGGGCCACCAGGGCCGCGCCCGCCAGGTCGGCGGTGAAGGTGCCCAGGGTGTCGAAGCTCGGCGCGTTCGGGATCACCCCCGCGATCGGGATCCGCCCGTACGTCGGCCGGAAGCCCACCACCCCGCAGTACGCGGCCGGGCGGATCACCGAACCGACGGTCTGGGTGCCGATCGCCAGCGGCACCAGCCCGGCCGCGACGGCCGCCGCGGAGCCGCTGCTGGAGCCGCCCGGGGTGTGGCCCGGATGGTGCGGGTTGCGGGTCGGGCCCGGGGCGCTCGCGGCGAACTCGGCGGTCACCGTCTTGCCCGCGACCAGCGCCCCCGCCGCCCGCAGCCGGTCCACCACCACGGCCTGCGGCCCGGCCAGCACCCCGGGCGGCAGCGCCGAACCGCCGTGCGTGGGCAGCCCGTCCACGTGCACGATGTCCTTGACGCCCACCGCCACCCCGTACAGCGGCGGCCGCCCGTCCGGCTCCGGGTACCGCGCGGCCACCTCCCGCGCCTGCGCCCGCAGCCGCCCGTGCCGGCCGGGCTCCGGCACGAAGGCGTGGATCAGCGGGTCCACCCGCTCGACCAGGGCGCACAACCGGTCGACGTACTCGGGCAGTTCGGGCGCACCGGCGCGCAACCCGGCGGCCTCGTCGGTCAGCGGCCGCAGCCGGACGAGCGGTTCCTCCATGTCAGCACGGTAGCGCCGTTCACGGATGCTCGGCGGCCAGGTACGGCGCCTCGCGCAGGAAGTACGCCCCGCAGGTGTGGCAGCACAGCTCCGGGGTCTTCCCCCAGTCCACCGCCGACCGCACCCGCGCCCCCGGATCGAGCTCACGGCCGCACATGGCCACACTCTCCTCGCCCCGGACCATGTGCCACAGCCGCACCCCGTCGGCGGCGCCGCCGGGGCCGTACTCGGCTCGCATCTGGTGCATCATGCTCCCCATCGTCCGGCCGCCGTGCGCCCCCGGCAACCGGAACGGACCCGACGGCCGGCCGCCCTCAGGCCGCGCACGCGCGCCCCGGACGCCTCACCGCGCACATCCGGAGCGCCGCTCTCCGTCACATCCACGTTGACGGGGCCCAGCGCCCGCCCGAGACTGGTAGTGCGTACGCTCCACACTCGGCTACGGGGGGAACCGATGGGCGATGCAACGTTTTTGACGATCGATCACCTTTCCAGAATGCGCGCGGCGGCCGACCGGGTCAGGGGGCTCTCGCACCGCCGCGCCCAGGTCCTCGAACTCATCGGGACCGACCTGTCCAACCAGGAGATCGCCGCCGCACTGCGGATCGAGGAGCGGACCGTCAAGGCGCACACCGCAGCCCTGTTCGAGCAGCTCGGCGTCTGCTCACGCATCCAACTGGCCCAGGCGGCCCTGTTGTTCCGGCTGGAGGACTGTACCTGAGGACACTTCCGGACCGTCCGGACCGGTGCTGAGATGTCCTTGCCCCGATCGGGGCACTGGCTCCGATCGGGGCATCGCCAACCACCCTCCGCACCACGAGAGACGGGATTCACCATGCTCAAGAACCGTGTGGGCCGCCTGGTCGCCGTGGCGGCCGCCGCCACCGCCGCGCTGACCCTCGGCACCGGTGTCGCCAACGCGCTCTACGTCAGCGACTACACCACCGCCGCCAACATCCGGTCCGGCCCGTACACCAGTTACACCAGCAAGGGCCTGGGCTACCCGGGCCACGGCACCAACGACTGGTGCTGGACCCTGGGTTCGACCGTCAACGGCTACAACGTCTGGGACAGCAACACCGACCGGCAGACCGGCGTCTGGGGCTACACCCACGAGGACTACATCTCCGGCGCCTACGAAAACCAGCAGACCAAGTGCTGACGATCGCCCCATCGCACCACAGCCCTCTTCGCCCCACCGCTCATGGGGCGAAGAGGGCTCCGTCCGAGACTACCGGCCCGCCCACCGATGAGGTCCACTCGTGAGGTCCCACCGCCGCACCGCCCTGGTCGTCGCCGCCGCCGGGCTCGCCCTGCTCACCGGCTGCTCCTCCGACAAGGGCGCCGCCCCGGCCACCGGCGGATCCGGCGGCCAGGCCGCCGCGCCCGCCCTGACCGCGACGCCCACCCCGACGACCGTGGCCGACACCCAGCAGCTCCCGCTGCGGGCCTTCGCGGCGAGCCCGCAGGAGCTGACCGGCATCGCGAGGGCCCAGGGCCTGCTCACCCAGGACTGCATGAAGCGGTTCGGCTTCGCCTCCTGGCAGCCGAACAACGCCGACCTCACCAAGGCCGCCAAGGACGACATGCCCACGCCGTACGGGTTCCTCAACGAGGCGCAGGCCGCCCAGTACGGCTTCCACGCCCCCGGCAGCACCGGTGGGGCCAAGACCGGTGGCAGCACGATGAACCCCGCCGAGTTCACCGCGCTGTCCGGGCTGAAGTCCCCCTCCGGCGGCGAGCCGGCCGGCGGCAACACCCCGCCCGGCGGCTGCACCGGCGAGGCGGACCGCAAGCTCAAGGCCGACAAGGCACCCGCCACCGACGTCTACGGCGACCTCACCGGCCAGTCGATGAACCGCACGAAGTCGGACGCCCGGGTGGTCGCCGCCACCGCCGAGTGGGCGTCCTGCATGAAGCAGAAGGGCTACGCCTACAGCACCCCGGAGAGCCTCAGCACCGAGTCCTGGGGCCCCACGGTGACCCAGCGGGAGATCGACACCGCCAAGGCCGACGTCGCCTGCACCAGGCAGACCAACCTCTCCGGCATCGCCTTCGGCGTGCAGAGCGCCGTCCAGAAGCAGCTGATCGAGCAGCACGACAACGAGCTGAAGGCCTACCGCGCCGCCATCCAGTCCCAGATCGACCAGGCGGCGGCGGTGCTGCGGGAGCACGGCCAGTGAGCCGCACCCGGCCCGGCCTCCCGGCGCGCGCCGCGGCGGCGGCCCTGGCCTGCGCCTCCGCCCTGGCCGCCGCGGGCTGCTCCGGCACCTCCGCGGCGGCCCCCGACGGCGCGACCGCCACCGGCCCGTACGGCGAACGGCTGATCGCCGTCGACGCCGACCTCCGGCAGCCCTACCTGGCGTACTGGGACGAGTGGACGAAGGTGGCCCGGGCCGCCGACGTCGGGGCCGCGCCGCTGGACGCCCACGCCGACGAACCCAACCTCTCCATCCTCCGTGCCTCGGTCGACCGGATGCGCGAGGACAGGCAGCACATGAGCGGCGAGGTGAAGCACCGGCTGCTCGGCATGCAGGTCGACGGCGAGGCCCGCCGGCTGTACGACTGCGTGGACCTGAACGCCTGGCGGATCGTGGGCGCCGACACCGGCCGCGAGATCAACCAGGTCAGCCAACGGCAGGAGCAGCTCAGCGTCATGACGCTGCGCCAGATCAACGGGACGTGGAAGGTCACGGACATCCAGAATCCGCTGCCGTGCCCGGGAGGCACCGGCGGCCCGTCCCCCAGCAGCTGAAACCGCCCGAGCGCCGAGCACCGGAAGAAGCACCGGAAATGGAAGCCGTGGAAACACCCCAGCCCGAGGCCACCGCAGCGGAAGCCGCCACCCCGGCCGGGGCCGCCCCGCGCCGGCGACGGCGGCTGATCGTCGTCATCGCCCTGGTCGCCGCGGTCACCGCCGGGGGCGGGATGTGGGCCGCCACCCTGATCCGCTCGCCGGAGCAGGCCGCCGCCGACACCAAGGCGCCACCCGCCTCGGTGCTCACGGCGCCGGTGGTGCAGCGGGTGCTGTCCAACACCACCGTCCTGCGCGGGGTGTTCACGGCCGGCCAGTCCTTCCCGGTGCAGCCGGGCGCGGTCGCGGCCAGCGCCGGCGGCCCGGGCGGCGGCACCCCGATCGTGACGGCGCTGAAGGTCGGCAGCGGGGACGCGGTGGACTCCGGGCAGGTGCTGGCCGAGGTGTCCGGGCGGCCGGTGATCGCCCTGCCCGGCTCGATACCCGCCTACCGCGACATGGCGCCGGGCGAGTCCGGCGGCGACATCGGCCAACTTCAGGACGTGCTCCGGAACATGGGGTACTCCACGGGCGGCGACGACAAGGAGTACTTCGGGGCCGGCACCAAGGCCGCCGTGACCAGGCTCTACCAGAAGCTCGGCTATCCGGTGCCCACCACCGGCGACCAGACCGCCGCCGCCGTCCGGACCGCCCAGCAGGCCGTGGACCAGGCCAGGCAGGCCGTCCAGGACCTGGAGAGCCCGCCCGCCCGCGGCGGCGGCGGCGGCGAGCCGACCGCGACGGCCACCAAGTCCGGCGCGCCGGCCAACGCGCCGGCCGCGGGAGCCGCGGCGACCGGCGCACCCGCCG
Organism: Kitasatospora sp. NPDC058444; assembly: GCF_042721415.1. Classification (NCBI taxonomy): domain Bacteria; kingdom Bacillati; phylum Actinomycetota; class Actinomycetes; order Kitasatosporales; family Streptomycetaceae; genus Kitasatospora; species Kitasatospora sp. NPDC058444. The sequence goes on from NZ_JBHXLL010000042.1 coordinate 11,483, forward strand.
GGGGCGCCGCCGCACTGGCCCGCGCCCGCGCCGACCTCACCGCCAAGCAGCAGGACCTGGCCCGCGCCCAGGCCAAGGACGGCCCCCAACTGCCCGCCGCCGAGGTGGTCTTCCTGCCCGCGCTGCCGGCCCGGGTCGGCGCGGTCGGCGCCAAGGTCGGCGACAAGGTGACGGGCCCGGTCCTCACCCTCACCGCCGGCGGCCTCAACCTGACCGGCCACCTGCTCCCCGGTGACGCCCCACTGGTCAAGCCCGGCATGAACGTCACCGTGCTGTCCGAGACCACGGGCGCCCAACTCTCCGCCAAGGTCGGCTCGGTGGGCGCACTCGTCACCCCCGGCAGTCCCGCCGGGGGCGGCGCCGCCAGCGCGGCACCGGCCGCGCCGGGCGCCGCCGCCGACCCCTACGTGCCGCTCGTCATCACGCCCGACGCGCCCTGGGACCCCGCGCTGGAGGGCCAGGACGTCCGGATCACCGTGGTCGCCGCCTCCACCCAGGGCGAGGTGCTCGCCGTGCCCTCCTCGGCCATCAGCTCGGGCGTCGACGGCCGGACCTCCGTGTCCGTCGCGGGCGCCGACGGCACCCGGCGCACCGTGGAGGTGACGGCGGGCGTCGCCGCGGACGGCTTCGTCGAGGTCAGGCCCGCCGCCGGGGCCGAGCTCAGGCCCGGCGAGCAGGTCGTGGTCGGCCGGTGAGCGGGGCCGAGGCGCAGACCGACGACCGCGGGGGCCCGGGGCACCGCGACACCCCCGTGATCCGGCTGCGCGGAGCGTTCCGCACCTTCCCCGGGCCGCCGCCGGTCACCGCCCTGCACCCCCTCGACCTGGAGGTGGCCCGCGGCGAGTACGCCGCCGTGATCGGCCCCTCGGGCTCCGGGAAGTCCACCTTCCTCAACCTGCTCGGACTGCTCGACCGGCCCAGCGGCGGCACGTACGAACTCGACGGCATCGACACCGGTGCGCTCTCCGAGGCCCGGCGCACCGCGCTGCGCGGGCGGCGGATCGGCTTCGTCTTCCAGTCCTTCCACCTGCTGCCCTACCGGACCGCCCTGGAGAACGTGATGCTCGCCCAGGTCTACAACGGATCGGCGCGAGCGGGCCGGGCCGACGCCGCCCGGCGGGTCCTGGACCAGGTCGGGCTCGGCCACCGGGCCGACGCCCTGCCCTCCAGGATGTCCGGCGGCGAACGCCAACGCGTCGCGGTGGCACGGGCGTTGGTGAACCGGCCGTCGCTCCTGCTGTGCGACGAGCCGACCGGGAACCTCGACTCGGCCACGGCCCGGCGGGTCATGGAGCTGTTCGAGGAACTGCACGGGAGCGGCCTGACCCTGCTCGTCATCACCCATGACCGCGAGGTCGCCGAACGGGCCCGGCGGACCATCACCATCCGGGACGGCCGGCTGGGCACCTCCGAGGCGGTGGCCGGGCGATGAGGAAGCGTGCCGCGTCCACCGAAGTCCCGCTCTCCCGGCTCAGGTTGGCCGACCTGCTGAGCGAGGCGCTGTCCGGCATGGTGCAGCGACCCGGCCGCTCGGTGCTCACCCTGCTGGGCACCGTCCTCGGGGTCGGCGCCTTCGTCGCCGTCCTCGGGCTCACCTCCAGCGCCACCGGCCAGATCGGCAAGCGCTTCTCCGCGCTGCAGAACACCACCGTCACCCTGGTCGGCACCGGAGCGGAGGTCGTCACGGCCGGCGGCCGGCACCGGGCCGCCCTGGACTTCCCCGAGGACGCCGACCTCCGGGTGGGCCGGCTCAACGGCGCGGTCGCGGCCGGGGTCTACTGGAGCGCACCGCTGACCGAGCCGAAGATCTCCACCTCCCCGGCGCCCGGCCCCGGCTCCGGCACCGGGCTCGGCGTCCTGGCGCTCTCCCCCGGAGGCTTCGACGCGATCGAGGCGCAGGTCTCCGCCGGCACCGTCTACAACGCCTTCCACAGTGAACGCGGCCTGCGCGTCGCGGTGCTGGGCTCGGCCGCCGCCGGACGGCTCGGCATCAGCCGCCTCGACGCCCACCCCGCGGTGTTCGTCAACGGCATCGGCTTCACCGTCATCGGCATCGTCGACGACAGTGCCCGGCTCCCCGAGACCGCGCTCGACATCATGGTGCCCACCACCACCGCGCGGACGCTCTGGGGCAACCCGCTGCCCGGGGAGAACGGCCGGGCCCGGATGGTGATCCGCACCCGGACCGGCGCGGCCGGCCTGGTCGCCTCCCAGGCCCCGACCGCCCTGCGACCGGAGGCCCCCAAGGACTTCGAGGCACTCGCCCCGCCCGACCCGCACACCCTGCGGGACTCCGTCTCCACCGACCTCACCGGGCTGTTCCTGCTGCTGGCCGCCATCTGCCTGGTGATCGGCGCGGTCGGGATCGCCAACACCACGCTGGTCGCCGTCCTGGAACGCACCGGCGAGATCGGCCTGCGGCGCGCCCTCGGCGCCCGCCCCCGGCACATCGCGGCCCAGTTCCTCACCGAGTCCACCGTGCTCGGCACGCTCGGCGGACTGGTCGGCACCGCGATCGGCGTGGCCGTCGTGGTGCTCGTCGCGCTGGCCCGGGACTGGACCGCCCTGCTCCAGCCCTGGACGGTCCTGCCCGCACCACTGGCCGGCAGCCTGGTGGGCCTGCTGGCCGGCCTCTACCCGGCACTCCGCGCCGCCGGCGTGGAACCGGCCGAGGCCCTCCGCCACTGACCCGACGCCCCGACCCGCCCTACGACGCCGCCTGGAGCGACGCGCCGTCCACCCACCCGACGACCCCGCCGAACCCGACCGACGCCCCACCCGCCCTACGACGCCGCCTGGAGCAGCGCCCCGTCCTGCCACTTGAGGATCTTGTCGAAGCTGACGATCGCCCCCCGCAGGGGGTGGTTGCGGAGCTGGACGTGGTCCGTGAGGGCGTGGATGAGGAAGAGGCCGCGGCCGGACTCCGCGGTGAGGTCGGGGAGGGTGTCCAGGTCGACCGGGCGCAGCGTGGGGGTGCTGGGGAGGCAGGGCAGGACGTGGGTGTCGTACGGGTGGCCGTCGCGGCGGGGCCGGTGGGCGGAGAGCACGCGGGCGGGGACGGTGGCGCGGCCGCGGGTGCGGCGGGGCGGACGGCCGGCCGGCGCCGGGCGGGCCTGGTCCGGGGCGGCCGGGCGGCGGGCCGGTGCCGCGGGTGCGGCGGGGGCGGGCAGGCCGGGGCCGGAGTCGGTGACCTCGATCCGCAGCCGGTCGCCGCAGATCGAGGCGGTGACCTGGAAGCCGTCGTCGGGCCGCCCGGTGGCGCCGTGCTCGACGGCGTTGGCGCAGGCTTCGGTGAGGGCGACGCCGAGGTCGTCCGCGATCTGCGGGTCGACGCCTGCGGTCGCCATCGCACCGAGCAGGATGCGCCGGGCCAGCGGGACGCTGGCCGGGTCGCGCTTGAGGTGCAGAGTCCACCAGATGTCCACGGGAGGTCCCTCCTGGCTGCGGCTCCACATACAACTAGGTATCTCCGGGCGATTCCCGGGTGAACCGTGCCCGGGGCCCGCTACCGCCCGTTCGGCGGATGGACCGGGGGACGGTGTCTGTGCCGGGCGACGCGTACGCCCCCTCGCACGCCGCCGCCGAAAGGGGCATTCGTAGGGATTTCCCACCCTGCCCGTCCCGGGGGCGTACGCAATGAGAGGATGGCCCGGCCATGACTGCCCTCGCCGCCGCCCCGCTCCCGGGCGCCCCCGGACCGGCTCTGCCGGTGGGGTCCGCCGCCTGGGACCTGCGGCTTGCCCGGGCGGTCCCGTTCGCGCTGGTCTGCACCCTGATAGCGGCCGCCGGGCACGCCCTGGCGGGTGGCGGGAACGTGCCGCCGACCGCGCTGGCGGTGGGCTTCGCCGCGGTGCTGGCGTTCGCCGCGGTCTGCGGCGGGCGGGAGCGTTCGCTGGCGGCCATCGCCGGGGCGCTGGGGGTCGGGCAGCTCGGACTGCACTGCCTCTTCCACGGCTTCGACGGCTCCATGCCCGGCATGCACCACGGCGGCCCGCTGACCGTGCCGCAGGTGGCCGGCCGGCTGATCTGCAACGAGGCCCGTCCGGGCACGCTGATCGGCCTGTCCGGCGGCCCGTCCCCGGAGCAGCTGGTCTCCTCCGCGGGTCTGGACCCGCACGCGTTCGCCGCCGCGCCCTGGTGGCAGGGCGGCCTCTTCGGCATGACGCCGTCGATGCTGCTCGGGCACCTGGGTGCCGCGCTGGTCGCGGGCTGGTGGCTGCGGCGCGGCGAGGCGGCGCTGTGGCGGCTGCTGCGGGTGGCCGCCACGGCGGCCCGGGAGCACTGGGCGGCGCCGTTGCGTACGGCGTTCGCGCTGGTGGCCGCGTTGCTGCGCGGTCTGTTCGGCGTGGCCGGCCCGGCCCGCCGGTTCGGTGCCCGGGGCGGGGAGAGCCCGCTCCCGGGGGGTGCCGTGCTGCGGCACAGCGTGGTGCGGCGCGGGCCGCCGTGCGGGGCCCTCGCGTACTGACCGGCGTCTCCTGGCGGCCCCACGGCCGTCACCGGGTGTCGGCGTGCGCACCGTCCGGCCGTTCCCCGACCACCGGGGCGGCCCGAGGCTCTGCCCCCACGTTCCCCTGCGCGGCCCCCGCGGCACGGCTCACGTCCGTCGCCCGGTTCCGGCCGCCGCCGAGCTCCGATCGGAGACCCGCATCATGCGTTCCCTTCCCGCCCGCCGTCTCGCCGCCGTCGCCCTCACCGCCGCCGCCTCCGTGGTGGCGCTGGCCGGCCCCGCCTTCGCGCACGTCACCGTGAACCCGGGCGCGGCCGCCCAGGGCGGTTACACGGCCGTCGACTTCCGGGTGCCGAACGAGAGCGACACGGCGGGCACGGTGAAGCTGGAGGTCAACCTCCCGCTGGACCACCCGCTGGCGTCCGTCAGGACCCTGCCGCTGCCGGGCTGGACCGCCACGGTCGAGAAGGCCAAGCTCGACAAGCCGATCAAGGTGCACGGCAACGACGTCACCGAGGCCGTCGCCAAGATCACCTGGACCGCCGACGCCGGCACCAAGATCGCCCCCGGCCAGTTCCAGGAGTTCCGGGTCTCGCTCGGCCCGCTGCCGACCGACACCGACAACCTGGTCTTCAAGACCCTCCAGACCTACGACAACGGCGACGTCGCCCGCTGGATCGACGAGTCCAAGGAGGGCCAGCCGGAGCCGGCCAAGCCCGCGCCCGTCCTGAAGCTCACCAAGGCCGCCGAGGGCGACGGGCACGGCGTCACCGCCACCCCGGCCGCGGGCGCCCACGGGGACAGCTCCGACCACGCCGCCGCCTCCGGCGACGCCAAGTCCAGCGACTCCACCGCCCGCACCCTGGGCGTGGTCGGCATCGTGGTCGGCGTGATCGGCACCGCCGTCGGCGTGCTCGGCCTGCGCCGCAAGAACGGCGGCTCCGCCTCCTGACCCCCGCGCCGGCGGGGCCGCATCCGGAAGACGGGTGCGGCCCCGCCGGCGGAACACCGCGCACGATCGGAAGTCCCATGCCCCGCACCACCCGCACCACCCGTCTGGCCGGCGCGGCCGCCCTCGCGCTGGCCGCCGTCCTGACCCTCTCCGCCTGCGGCTCCTCCGGCGGCGACTCCACCGCCGCCAAGGTCACCCGGCAGAAGGAGGACACCCCGTACCAGGGCACCAAGCTCGCCAAGAACTTCGAGAAGCCGGACCTCCAGCTGACCGACACCTCCGGCAAGCCCTTCGACCTGCGGCAGCAGACCAACGGCAAGGCCACCCTGCTGTTCTTCGGCTACACCAGCTGCCCGGACGTCTGCCCGACCACCATGGGCGACATCGGCGTCGCGATGAAGGCGCTCCCCGAGGCCGACCGGCAGAAGGTCAAGGTCGTCTTCGTCTCCACCGACCCGCAGCGCGACACCCCCCAGGTGCTGCGCACCTGGCTGGACTCGATGGGCAGCGACTTCATAGGCCTCACCGGGGACCTGGCCAAGGTGAAGACCGCGGCCAAGTCGCTCGGCATCATGATCGAGGACCCGGTGGTCAACGGGGACGGCACGGTCACCTCCACCCACGGCGCGCAGGTGCTGGCCTTCCTCCCCTCGGACGACAAGGCGCACGTGCTCTACATGAGCGGCACCGAGGAGAAGACCTACGAGCACGACCTGCCGCTGCTCGCCAAGGGGGTCGCGGCGTGAACCCGGCGCAGACCGGAACCGGCCGCTTCCGCCGCACCGCCCTGCTCGGCGCCGTCGTCGCGACGGCCCTGGGCGGCGGCGCCATCCTGGCCGCCTGCGGGACGGGCGGCGGCACGGGCGGCCGGGACGGCGCCGCCGGCCCGGCCAGGATCAGCGTCGCCGACTCCTACATCCCGCTGCCCCCGGCCGGCGGCATGGCGGCCGGCTACCTGACCGTCCGCAACGACGGCGGGCAGGACGAGCTGCTCAAGGTGACCAGCCCGGCCGCCGGGTCGGTCACCATGCACCGCTCGACCGAGTCGAGCATGGAGCAGGTGGACAGCCTGGACGTCCCCGCGCACGGCGCCCTGAAGCTCGCCCGGGGCGGCAACCACCTCATGATCATGGGATGGCAGAAGGCCCCGGCCATCGGTGACGAGCTGGAGCTCGACCTCACCTTCTCCAAGTCCGGCACCATCTCCGTCAGGGTGCCGGTCAAGGAACTCACCTACCGCCCCGGCCAGAGTTAGGGGAACCCGCCACCATGCAGTCGGCCGGCCTGGAGAAGGCCACCCACCGCCGGATCGCCGGGGTGCTCGCGGCGCTCGGCGCGTTGCTCGCGCTGATGCTCGCGGGCGCCGGCCCGGCCTCCGCGCACGCCATCCTGGATTCCACCGACCCGGCGCAGAACTCGGTGATCGGCACCGCCCCCGAGGCGGTGACGCTGACCTTCAGCGAGTCCGTCTCGCTCTCCGCCGACTCCGTCCGGGTGCTCGACCCGGCCGGCAAGCCCGTGGACACCGGCAACCCGGGGCACGCCGACGGCAAGGGCAACACCGCCCGGGTCGGGCTGCAGAGCGGGCTCGCCAACGGCACGTACACGGTGGCCTGGCGGGCCGTCTCGGACGACTCGCACCCGGTCGGCGGCGCGTTCACCTTCTCCATCGGCGCGCCCTCGGACACCTCGGTGTCGGCGGCCGCGTTCCAGGGCGCGGAGGCCGACGGCCTGGTCGCCGCCCTGTACGGCACCGGACGCGCCGTCGCGTACACCGCCTTCGCGCTGCTGGTCGGCGTCGCCGCCTTCGTGCTGATCTGCTGGCCGGCCGGCACCGCCCGGCGTCCGGTGCAGCGGCTGCTGATGACCGGCTGGACGGCGCTGCTGGTCTCCAGCGTGGCGGTGCTGATGCTGCGCGGCCCGTACGAGCGCGGCTCGGGGGTCGGGCAGGCCTTCGACCTGTCGCTGATGCGCTCCACGCTGGACGAGCGGATCGGCACCGCGCTGGCCGCCCGGCTGCTGCTGCTCGCGGCGGCCGGGGTGTTCCTGTCGCTGCTGGTCGGGCAGCTGGGGCAGCCGCCGCGGCCGGTCGTCCCGAAGCCGCGGGACGAGGACGGCTCCGCGGGTCCGGCGGACCCGGCCGGCTCCGAGGACCGCTCCGAGGACGACGCCGAGGCCGCCGAGCTGCGCGAGCTGGAGCAGCGAGCCGCCGAACGGCCGCAGCGCGAGGTCCGGCTCGGCCTCGGCGTGGCCGGGCTGGTGCTGGCGGTCGCCCTCTCGGCGACCTGGGTCGGCGCCGACCACGCCTCGGTGGGCATCCAGGTCTGGCTGGCGCTGCCGCTCGGCGTCCTGCACCTGATCGCCATGGCGCTCTGGCTGGGCGGGCTGGCCGCGCTGCTGGTCGCCCTGCGCGAGGGCGTCGGCGTCGAGGTGGTGGACCGCTTCTCGAAGCTCGCCTTCGGCTCCGTGGCCGTGCTGGCCGCCACCGGGCTCTACCAGTCCTGGCGCGGCCTGGGCAGCTGGGGCGCGCTGACCGGCACCGAGTACGGACGGCTGCTGCTGGTGAAGAGCGGCTGCGTGGTCGCGATGGTCGGCGTCGCCTGGATCTCCCGGTCCTGGCTGGCCCGGCTGCGCTCGGCCCCGGCCGAGGCGGTGGAGGTCGCACCGGCCGAACTGCCGGAGCCGGTCGCCGTGGCGACGCACAGCGAGGACCCGGTCCGGCAGGCGCAGCTGGAGCGCCAGCGGACCGCCCGGGAGAGCGCCGGACGCGACCGCGGGCTGACCCCGACCCGGGCCGGGCTGCGCCGCTCGGTGCTGGTCGAGGCGCTGGTCGCGGTGGCGGTGATGGTGGTCACCACGATGCTCACCAACTCCCCGCCCGGACGGGTCGCGGGCGAGCTCAGGGCCGGATCGGCCGGCGCCGCGCCGGCCGGCGGGGCCGCGGCGGCGCAGACCGAGCCGGGCCGCACCGTCGAGCTCAAGCTCCCGTACGACACCAAGGGCCGCACGCCGAACGCCAAGGGCACCGCGATCGTCACCCTCAACCCCGCCCGGACCGGGGCGAACGAGGTGACGCTCGCGCTGGACGGCACGGACGGGCAGCCGGTGGACGTGCCCGAGGTGCAGCTCGCCTTCACCCTGCCGGACCGCGACCTCGGCCCGCTGCCGGTCGAGCTCACCCCGGAGGGCACCGGCCGCTGGCTCGGCACCGCGCAGCTCCCGCTGGCGGGCAACTGGGTGGTGTCGGTGCAGGTCCGCTCCTCCGACATCGACCAGGCCACCCCGACCCAGCAGTTCAAGATCGGGTGAGCGGGGTGACGGACGTGACGTCGGGACACGTTGCGGCGGAGCACGGTCCGGCGGACGCCGGGTCGGAGGACGCCGGGTCGGAGGAGCACGGGTCCGCGGAGCGCGGACCGGCTTCGGCGGGGCCCGCGGGCTTCACCCGGCGGGCGCTGCTCGGCACCGCCGGGGCCGGACTGCTGGCCGGCGCCGGCGCGGGCGTCGCCGGGGCCGTCGCCCTGGACGGGCGGTCGGGCGGGACGGCGGTCGCGCCGGGCCCGTCCGGCGGGACCCTCGGCGCCGCCCGGGTGCCGTTCCGCGGCGAGCACCAGGCCGGGATCACCGACCCGGCGCAGGCCCGGGCCCAGCTCGCCGCCTTCGACCTGGCCGAGGGCGTCGGCCGGGAGGGGCTGCGCACCCTGCTCCAGCGCTGGACGAAGGCGGCCGAGCGGCTGACCGCCGGGGAACCGGCCGAGGAGTTCGACGGCCAGGTCGCGCTGGACGCCGGGCCCTGCTCGCTCACCGTCACGGTCGGCTTCGGCGCCGCGCTGTTCGACAAGGCCGGGCTGGCCGACCGCCGCCCGCCCGGGCTCGAACCGCTGCCCGCCTTCCCCGGCGACGCGCTCGACCCGGCCCGCGGCGACGGCGACCTGTTCGTCCAGATCGGCGCGGACGACGCCCTGGTGGCGGTGCACGCCCTGCGGGTGCTCCAGCGGCTCGCGGCCGGGACGGCGGCGCTGCGCTGGCAGTCGGCCGGCTTCGCCCGCACCCCCGGCGCCGCCGCGCGGCCGGTGACCGGACGCAACCTGATGGGCCAGATCGACGGCACCAACAACCCCCGGCCGGACGAGGAGGGCTTCGCCGCCACGGTGTTCTGCGCCGCCGGCGGCGACCAGCCGGGCTGGCTGGCCGGCGGCTCGTACCTGGTCTTCCGGCGGATCCGGATGCTGCTGGACCACTGGGAGGCGCTGCCGGTGGACCGGCAGGAGCGGGTGATCGGGCGGCGCAAGTCGGACGGCGCCCCGCTCGGTGCGCCCGCCGGGGCCGGCGAGCGGACCCCGGTCGACCTCGCCGCGCAGGGCCCGGACGGCACCCTGGCGATCCCCGCCGACGCGCACATCCGGGTCGCCGCCCCGGCCGCCAACGGCGGGGCGGCGATGCTGCGCCGCGGCTTCTCGTACCACGACGGGCTGCTGCCGGACGGCTCCCCGGACGCCGGGCTGCTCTTCCTCGCCTTCCAGGCCGACCCGCGCAAGGGCTTCACCCCGGTGCAGCGCAAGCTCTCCCGGGGCGACGGCCTCTCCCGCTTCCTGCGGCACGAGGCGAGCGGGCTGTACGCGCTGCCGCCCGGCGCGCCGCCCGGAGGCTACCTCGGCCAGCAGTTGTTGGAGGGGTAGTTCCCCCGGAATCCCTCGGAATCCCCCGGGATTCACCGGGATCCACCCCCGCGGTTCCGGCCCGTGGAACGCTTTCCTGCCGGAGCCGCGGAGTCGTTAGGGTGACTCCTTCGGCACACTCTGCCCGCGCAGCACCGAGATCCCACGGAGGCGTCATGTCGGCCACCCGCTACACCTACCTCGGACCGGCCGGCACGTTCACCGAGGCGGCCCTGCACACCCTGCCCGAGGCGGCGACCCGGGAGCTGGTGCCGCTGTCCTCGGTGGCGCTGGCACTGGACGCGGTGCGCGGCGGGGAGGCGGCCGGGGCGTTCGTCCCGATCGAGAACTCGGTGGAGGGCGCCGTCACCGCGACCAACGACGAACTCGCCGCCGGCACACCGCTGATGATCTACCGCGAGGTGCTGCTGCCGATCACCTTCGCGCTGCTGGTGCGGCCCGGCACCGAGCTGTCCGGGATCAAGACGGTGACCAGCCACCCGGTGGCCCAGCCGCAGGTGCGGCGCTGGCTGGCGGCCAACCTGCCGGACGCGAAGTGGGAGTCGGCCGCCTCCAACGCGGACGGCGCCCGGCTGGTCGCCGAGGGCCGCTACGACGGCGCGTTCGCGGGGGAGTTCGCGGCGCCGATCTACGGGCTGGAGCCGCTGGTCAAGGAGATCGCGGACGCCAAGAGCGCGGCCACCCGGTTCGTGCTGGTCGGCCGCCCGGGGCGGGTCTCCTCGCCGACCGGCGCGGACAAGACCTCGATGGTGGTCTGGCTGCCGGACGACCACCCGGGTGCGCTGCTGGAGCTGCTCCAGGAGTTCGCGGTGCGCGGGGTCAACCTGATGCGGATCGAGTCCCGCCCGACCGGCGAGGGCATGGGCAGCTACTGCTTCCTGATCGACTGCGAGGGCCACCTGTCCGAGCGCCGGGTCGGCGAGGCGATGATGGGGCTCAAGCGGATCTGCCCGCAGGTGCGGTACCTCGGCTCCTATCCGCGCGCCGACCGGCAGGAGTCCACCCACCGGCGGCCGGGGACCTCGGACGAGGACTTCACCTCGGCGGCGGACTGGCTCTCCCGCGCCCTCGACGGCCGCGGGAACATCTGAGGCCCGTAGGGCATCGGCAGCCCTCGGGGCAGCCGCGGCCCTCCGGACACCCTGGTTACATCTTTTGTCTTTCCGACCTTTTCCGACTGTTTCGGATCGGGTCGATCAGGCGGGACGGATGGTCCCACCCGTCGTCCACAGGGGGTCGGGAGCCGAGGTCCGCTGTCCACAGGCCCCCGCACTGTCCACAGCCCCGAGTTATCCACAGGTCCGGGGCGGAGTCGACAAACCGTTATAGCCATTGCCCAGAACTGGTCGGACCATCGGTTTGCGCCGCAGAGATGACCAATCGGACCAGAGTCACCCGGTTGCCAGCAAATCACCCGTCCGAGTGCTTCAATTCCCTCACTCGAGAAGGTTCATTGAGGTTTGAAACCTCAATTCCCTGGTTCGTTCACGCGGAAGGCGATCCTCCCCTTTGATCCACAGGCCTGGGGTCGAGCCTGTGGATAACCCGGTGGCGGAGAGTTCCCCACAGAAGTTATCCACAGGATCGGCCGAGTTATCCCCAGGGAAAAAGCCGTACCGGTGGAGGAACGGTCGCCCGGTACGCTTGGGCCTGTGATTGACCTTCGCCTGCTCCGTGAGGACCCTGACCGAGTGCGCGCCTCGCAGCGCGTCCGTGGCGAGGACGTCGACCTGGTCGACGCCCTCCTCTCCGCCGACGAGCGGCGCCGGTCCTCGGGCAGCCGCTTCGACGAACTGCGCAGCGAGCAGCGGGTGCTCGGCAAGCAGGTCGCCCAGGCCAAGGGCGACGAGAAGGCCGCCCTGCTCCAGCGCACCAAGGACCTGGCCGCCGAGGTCAAGGCCGCCGACGCCGAACAGGGCGCCGCCAAGGAGGAGGCCGACCGCCTGCTCCGCTCGCTGGCGAACCTCATCGACCCGGCCGCCCCGGTCGGCGGCGAGGAGGACTTCGTCACCCTGGAGGAGATCGGCACCCCGCGCGACTTCGCCGCCGAGGGCTTCGAGCCCCGCGACCACGTCGAGCTCGGCCAGATCCTCGGCGCGATCGACACCGAGCGCGGCGCCAAGGTCGCCGGTGCCCGTTCCTACTACCTGACCGGCGTCGGCGCGCTGCTGGAGCTCGCCCTGGTCAACATGGCGATCGCCCAGGCCACCGCGGCCGGCTTCATCCCGATGATCACCCCGACCCTGGTCCGGCCGGCCGCCATGGACGGCACCGGCTTCCTCGGCCAGGCCGCCGAGAACGTGTACCACCTCGCCGAGGACGACCGGTACCTGGTCGGCACCAGCGAGGTCCCGCTCGCGGCGTACCACATGGACGAGATCCTCGACGCCGACAAGCTGCCGCTGCGCTACGCCGGCTACTCGTCCTGCTTCCGCCGCGAGGCCGGCACCTACGGCAAGGACACCCGCGGCATCATCCGCGTCCACCAGTTCGAGAAGGTGGAGATGTTCGTCTACACCACCCCCGAGGACGCGGAGAACGAGCACCGTCGCCTGCTCCAGTGGGAGAAGGACTTCCTCAACGCGCTGGAGCTGCCCTACCGGGTGATCGACGTCGCCTCCGGCGACCTCGGCGCCTCGGCGGCGCGCAAGTTCGACATCGAGGCGTGGATCCCCACCCAGGGCAAGTACCGCGAGGTCACCTCGACCTCCAACACCACCGAGTACCAGGCCCGCCGACTGTCGATCCGGATGCGCGAGGAGGGCAAGACCCGCCCGCTCGCCACCCTGAACGGCACCCTGGTCGCCATCCCGCGCACCATCGTGGCGATCCTGGAGAACCACCAGCAGGCCGACGGCTCGGTCGTCGTGCCCGAGGCGCTGCGGCCGTACCTCGGCGGGCGGAGCGTCCTCGAACCGGTCAAGTAACCCGGCACGCAGCACCCAGCACCACCCGCAACTCCCGGGAGACGTACGGCCCATGAGCACCATCAGCCCCAGCCACGCCTCCCCCGGCGGTGGCGACCTGCCCTACCGGCTGGTCGCCACCGACCTCGACGGCACCCTGCTCACCAGCGGGGAAACCGTCTCCGAGCGCACCCGCGCCGCCCTGGCCGCGGCCACCGGCGCGGGCGCGCTGCACATCATCGTCACCGGGCGCTCGGCGGTCTGGGCCCGCCCGGTCTTCGACGAGATCGGCTACACCGGGATAGCCGTCTGCGGCCAGGGCGCCCAGGTGTACGACGCCGGCGCGCACAAGCTGCTCACCTCGCTCACCCTGGACCGGCGGCTCGCCGCGCTCGCGATCGAGAAGATCGAGACCGAGACCGGCCCGCTGGCCATCGCCGCCAACCAGGACGGCCTCGACGGCCAGGTACTGGCCGGCCCCGGGTACGAGCTGCTGATCGGCTCCGACCTGCCGGTCGTCCGGGTCGACCGCGGCGGACTGTTCGACGCCCCGCTCAGCAAGCTGTACATCCAGCACCACGCCCTCACCGACGACGCCCTCGCCGAAGCCGCCCGGCGCGCCGCCGGGGACCTGGTCGGCGTGGTGATGGCCGGCGCCGGAGTCGTCGAACTGCTCCCGCTCGGCCTGTCCAAGGCCACCGGCCTCGCCGTCGCCGCCCGCCGCCTGGGCGTCCGCTCCACCGACACCATCGCCTTCGGCGACATGCCCAACGACGTCCCGATGTTCGGCTGGGCCGCCCACGGCGTCGCCATGGCCAACGCCCACGAGGAACTCCTCGCCGTCGCCGACGCCGTCACCACCAGCAACGACGAGGACGGCGTCGCCGCGGTCCTGGAGCGCCTCTACCCGCAGGGCTGACGCCTCCGGCGGGCGGCGACGGCGAGGCACCGGCTCGCGGCCGGAGGATCCTCGACGCTCAGACATCTCCAAAGCGGCCTCCCGCCCCGCGCAGCTCCCCGCGCCCCTGGTGGGGCGCGGGGATTGGCTTTGGGGTAGGGGAGGCCCTGGTGGGGCGCCGGGGCCTGGTTTCCGGGGAAGGGGGCCCTGGGGCGCGGGGGTCCGTATCCGGGGAGTGGGAGGCCCCGGTGGGGCGCCGGGGATGGTGTCCCCGTCCGTGGGCGTGGGGCGGCTCGGGCGGGCTGCCCAAGGGGCGGAATCACGGCTGGTTGAGGGTTTACGGGCTGGTCGGGGGTGGGTTGTAGGATGACCGGGCAAGCGGTTGTAGGATGACCGACGACCGGTGAGGAACTAGGGAGGTCCGGCGTGAGCGGCGGTTTGCAGGCGGCCGGGCGGCGTTCCCTGGTGGACACCGCGATCGAGCAGTTGCGGGAGCAGCTGGCGGGTGGCGCGTGGCCGGTGGGGTCGCGGATTCCCACCGAGCACGAGCTGGCCGAGCAGCTGGGTGTCGGACGGAACACCGTGCGGGAGGCGATCCGGGTGCTGGTGCACGCCGGGATGCTGGTCACCCGGCAGGGCGAGGGGACGTTCGTCCGCTCCACCAGCGACCCGGCGTCCGTGCTGCGCGGCGTCCAGCGCTCGGGCATCCGGGACGTCCTGGAGGTCCGTGCGGCGCTGGAGACCGAGGGCGCCCGGCTGGCCGCGCTGCGGCACACCCCCGAGGACATCCGGCGGATGCGCGCCGCGCTGGCCCGTGAGGCCGAGGTGTTCGCGGCGCACCCCGAGCGGGCGAGCCGCGAGGCCACCGTCGAGCACGACCTGGAGTTCCACACCGCCGTCGTCGAGGCCGCGCACAACCCCGCGCTGGCCGAGGTGTACCGCTACTTCGGCGCCTCCGTGCGCGAGGCGATGACCTCCGCCTTCGGTGACCACGAGATGCCCGAGGCGGTCGTCGCCACGCACGAGGCGCTGGTCGACGCGATCGAGAGCGGTGACCCGGACCGGGCGGAGGCCGCGTGTCGCGCGCTGCTCGCCGGCCCGACCGCGGCCGTCGAGCAGCTGCTCGCGGCCATCGCGGCCCGGAAGTAGGACGGCGCGAGCCTCCCTTCCGCCGTCCGCATCCACGCACTTCACGAAAGAACAGCACACCCATGGCCGTCACCCGTGCCCAGCAGCCGGTTGTCACCACTCCTGCCCCGCTCCCCGTCCGGACCCGGCTGGCCCATCCGCTCCTGCTGCTGACCGGCATCGTGCTGGTCGCGCTGAACATGCGCGCCTGTCTGGCGGCGGTCTCCCCGATGGTCGGCGAGATCCAGCGGACCTTCGGCCTGTCCGCCACCGCGAGCGGGCTGATCACCACCGTCCCGGTGCTGTTCCAGGGCGTCGGCGCCCCGCTCACCCCCCGGCTGACCCGCCGCTTCGGCGCGGAGCGGGTGGTGCTCGGCGCGGTGCTGGTGCTCGGCGCGGGCGTGCTGCTGCGGGTGCTGCCCTCGGTGGCGGCCCTGTACGCGGGCTGTGTGGTGATCGGTGTGGCCATCGCGGTGCTGAACGTGTCGATGCCGGGCCTGGTGAAGCGCGAGTTCCCGGACCGCGCGGCCACCATGACCGGCGTCTACTCGACCACCATGCTGGTCGGCGCCACGCTCGCGGCCGGTACCTCCGTCCCGCTGGAGCACGCGCTGGGCGGCGGCTGGCGGGCCTCGCTCGGTGCCTGGTCGCTGCTCGCGCTGGTCGCGGCGGTGGCCTGGCTGCCGCAGGTGCTGCGCTCGCGGCAGGAGCGGCAGGAGCGGCAGGGGGCGGCGGCGGTGGCCTCGGCGGGTGCGGCGGCGGCCAAGCCGATCGAGGGCATCTGGAAGTCCCCGCTGGCCTGGCAGATCAGCCTCTTCATGGGCATCTCGTCGCTGCTGGTGTACATCCTGGTCGCCTGGATGCCGACCATCCTGGCCGAGCAGGGCATGGACCGCGGGCAGGCCGGTCTGGTCTTCGCCTTCTCCAACCTGGTGCAGGTGGCGGGCGCCTTCCTGGTGCCGCTGATGGCCGGCCGGATGACCAGCCAGCGCGGGCTGGCGCTGACCATGGTCGCCCTGAACGGGCTGGGCATCGCCATGCTGCTGGTCGCGCCGGTCTCGGCCGCGTGGGTGTCGGCGACCATCCTGGGCGTGGCCCAGGGCGGTTCGCTGGGCCTGGGCCTGGCGTTCATCGTGCTGCGCACCCGTACCGCGGCCGGTGCCGCCCAGCTGGGCGGGATGTCGCAGGCGATCGGCTACCTGGTCGCGGCGGTCGGCCCGGTGGGCGCGGGTGCGCTGCGCCAGCTGACCGGCGGCTGGGAGACCCCGCTGGTGCTGATGCTGGTGCTGGTGCTGGTGGTCGGCGCGGCGGGCTGGGGCGCGGGCCGCAACCGCACCCTCTGAGCCGCCCGCCACGAGGGCGGAGCGGAGTAGGGCACAGCAGTGGGCCCCGGACACCTGAGGGTGTCCGGGGCCCATCGTCGTACGGGGCTCATGCCGTACGGGCCTCAGCGCCGCACCGGGCTCAAAGCCGTACGGGCCTCAAAGCCGTACCGGGCTCACTCCTCGCCGGCCAGCGTCATCCCGGCCAGCTTCACGGAGGCGAACACCGTCGCCGCGACGGTGACCACCAGCAGCAACGGCACGGCCACACCGAGCGAGACGTCGGAGCTGATCGCGTTCTGCCCGGCGACCGCCTCGCCCACCGAGCGGCCCCACTGCTGGATGCTCAGCGTGCGGGCGCCGTCGACGAAGTTGCCGACCGTCGACTCCCAGATCAGGGCGTAGGCGAGCCCGGCCACCACCGCGTGCCGGGTGACGACGCCGAGCAGCAGGAACAGCGCGCTGTACGCGGCGCCGGCGACCAGCACCGCCACGGTGTAGCCGAGCGCCACGCCGTCCTGGGTACCGACCAGCAGCAGCCCGGCCAGCAGCGTCGGGACGACCGAGAACAGCCAGGTGACGCCGATCGCGACGACCAGCTTGGTGGTCACGATCCGCCACCGGGGCAGCGGCTTGGCGAGCAGGTAGACGATCGAGCCGTCGTCGATCTCGTTGGCGATCACCCCGGTGCCGACGACCAGCCCGAGGATCGGGATCAGGGTGCCGAGGCCGAGGGCGCCGAGGATGTTGCCGGCCGCCTCGTGGGGGTCGGCGCTGGACACACTGGCGATGGCCGCGACGATCAGCAGCAGGGCGGGCACCACCAGCAGCAGCAGGCCGCGGCGGCGGCCCAGCAGCCCGCGCAGGGTCAGCCTGGCGACGGTGGGGTTCATGGTCGGTCGGCCCCTTCCTGGGCAACAACGGTCCTGGCGGCGACGCTCACGCGCCCGCTCATGCGGAGACCAGGTAGGAGAAGACGCTCTCCAGCGATTCGTCCGCCGGGGAGACGGTGTACAGCCGGATGCCGGCCTCCCGGGCGACCCTGGGCAGCAGGGTGGTGAAGCCCTGGAAGTTCACCGCCTCGATCCGCAGTGCCCGCTCCCGCTCGTCCACCTCGATGCCGGTGGTGGAGCCGTCGGCGATCAGCGCGGCGGCGAGCCGGCGGTCGTCGCTGGAGCGGACCAGGTAGCGGTGCGGGCGGTCGGTCATCAGCCGGCGGATCCTGCGGAAGTCGCCCGAGGCGGCGTGCCGGCCGGCGACGACCACCTCGATGTGCCGGGCCAGCTGCTCGACCTCCTCCAGGATGTGGGAGGAGAACAGCACCGTCCGGCCGTCCGCGCCGAAGCGGCGCAGCAGGTCCATCAGCTGGAGCCGCTGGCGCGGGTCCATGCCGTTGAAGGGCTCGTCGAGCAGCAGCACGGACGGGTCGTGGACGAGGGCGGAGGCCATCTTGACCCGCTGCTTCATGCCCTTGGAGTAGGTGCCGGTGCGGCGGTCCTTGGCGTAGGCCATCTCCACCAGGTCCAGCGCCCGGGCCGCGGCGGCGCCCGGCTGGGGCAGGCCGTGCAGTTCGGCGTTGGCGAGGACGAACTCCCAGCCGGTCAGGTAGTCGTACATCGACTCCCGCTCGGGCACCAGGCCGATCTGCTTGTACACCTGCTGGTTGCGCCAGATCGGCGCGCCGTCCAGGGTGACGGAGCCGCTGGAGGGGGCCAGGAAGCCGCTCATCATGTGGATGAGGGTGGACTTGCCCGCCCCGTTGGGGCCGAGCAGGCCGGTGATGCCGGGGCCGATGGCCATGGTGATGTCGTTGACCGCGACCACGTTCCCGAACCAGCGGGAGACCTTGTCGATGCTGATGGTGGCCATGCCGCTCCCCTCTCAGACACTGCAGTTGGATTAGACACTGCGGTAGCGGCGCAGCAGCAGCCGGTACGAGCCGGCCACCATGGCCACCGCGACGAGCGCGAACACGGCCAGTCCGAGGCCGCCCGGAGCGTGCCGGCGGTCGGCGCCCTCGCCGAGGCCGAACAGTTCGTTGACCAGGGACTCCACCAGGTCGGTGGGCGAGATCAGCGACATCCACTGCGCGCTGTCCGAACCGCTCGTGCTCCGGTTGGTGATCCCGACGGCGGCGACGCCCAGGGCGGCGCTGACCGCCAGGTAGCCCATGATCGCGGCCACCCCGAAGCCGCGGCGCGGGGTGGAGGCCGCGATCACCAGGGCCACCGAGGTCGGCACCAGCGCGTACAGGACGGCCGCGACCAGGCCGTACAGGAAGTGCCCGGTGTTGTAGCCGAAGTCCATCCCGCCGAGCAGTGCGCCGATGTACAGCACCAGCAACGGGGCCGCCATCAGCAGC
Organism: Kitasatospora sp. NPDC058444; assembly: GCF_042721415.1. Lineage (NCBI taxonomy): Bacteria > Bacillati > Actinomycetota > Actinomycetes > Kitasatosporales > Streptomycetaceae > Kitasatospora > Kitasatospora sp. NPDC058444. Next base: position 30,177 of record NZ_JBHXLL010000042.1, read on the forward strand.
AGTTGGGCGCAGGCCATGGCGCCGAACTTGGCCCGGACGTAGTCGGTGCGGGTGATCGGGCGGGAGAAGTAGAGGGGGACGGTCTGGTAGCGCAGGTCCCGGGAGAGCAGCACCGGCGCCTGGGAGGCGAGGAAGACCGAGACCACCAGGCTGAGGGTGGAGAGGTAGCCGGCGTACTCGACCGGCAGCTCGTCGCGCTTCATCACGATGGCCAGCGCCACGAAGATCACGGCGGGCACGGTGACCACGCCCAGCACCAGCATCGGCAGCACCTTGGACTTGCCGGAGCGGCCGAGGCCGTACGCGGCGCGCAGGCTCTGGGTGAAGAGCGCGCGGGTCGCGTAGGAGCGGCCGAGCCGGGGGCCGGTGTAGCCGCGGTAGCCGATGTCGTGGATGACGCCGGTGTCGGCGGACCTGGTCTCAGGAGGCAGCGGCACTGTTCGTCCCTCCCCTGCTCTGCTCGGTGTCCTGGGGGTCGGTCTCGGTGGCCTGGGAGTCGGTGAAGAGTTCGGCGACCCGGTGCCGGCGCTGTTCCAGCCGGACGAGTCCGAGGCCCAGTCCGGCGACGGCGTCGCGGATGGTGTCGTACGTCGACTCGTCGGCCAGCCGGACCAGCAGCTGGTGCGGGCCCTCGGACTGGACGGACAGGCCGGCCGCGGCGAGCCGCTCGCGGACCGCCGGGCCCGGCTCCAGGCCGTGGCCGTGACCCTGACCTTCCAGGAAGCCGTCCTCCGGGAAGTCGCCGACCTCGACCGCGAGGACGGCCGTCGCCTCGGTGAAGGAGGCGGTGGAGGAGGAGCGCAGCAGCTTGCCGCCGTCGATCACGACCAGGTGGTCGCAGGTCCGCTCCAGCTCGCCGAGCAGGTGGGTGGTGACCAGCACCGAGATGCCGAAGTCGGTGTGCACCCGGCGGATCAGCCCCAGCATCTCGTCCCGGCCGGCCGGGTCGAGACCGTTGGTCGGCTCGTCCAGCAGCACCAGCTTCGGGTCGTGCACCAGGGCCTGGGCGAGCTTGACCCGCTGCTTCATGCCGGTCGAGTAGCCGCCCATCGGACGGTACCGCTCCTCGTACAGGCCGACGTGCCGCAGGGTGTCCGCGGTGCGCTCACGGGCGGCGGTGGCGGGCAGGCCCGCCATCCGGGCCATGTGCACCACGAACTCGGTCGCGGAGACGTCCGGTGGCAGGCAGTCGTGCTCGGGCATGTAGCCGACCTGCGCGCGGATCTCGGAGCCCCGGGTGGCGACGTCCAGGCCGAGGACCTCGCCCCGGCCGGAGGTCGCCGGGGCGAGCCCGAGCAGGATCTTGATCAGTGTGGACTTGCCCGCGCCGTTGGCCCCGACCAGACCGACCACACCCGGCCGCACCTCGACGGTGAGCTGGTCGAGGGCGGTGACGCGGGGAAACCTCTTGGTGAGGCCGTCCGTCTTGATGACAGCTGTGGACACGCGGACCAACGTAACGGTCTTGTGCCGTACGGGTCATGAGCACGAATGAGGAGCCCGCCTGCTGCTGCGGTATGACGCCGGGCACCCGCACCCCTAGGGGTTCGGCAAAAACGGAGCCCCCCTGTACCCTTTGTCGAACTCTTGACGTACTTGCCTAATTCTTTGCCGACGGGGGTGCCGGAACAGCGTGCCGGCACGGAGGGGGAGCGAGCGACATGTCTGATCGGGCGACCGCGTTCGACCGGATGATGAACCCTTGGGCCTACGACGCGGACGGGAACCTGACCGCCCAGGCCCGCGCCCAGGAGGCGGCCCGCACCCAGATCAACTCGGCCTCGGCGCCGGGCGGCGGGGGTGGGGGCGGCACCGGCTTCAGCGCCGACACCAACGCGCTCACCACCGCGGGGAACAACTCCGACCAGATCCACGCCCGCCTCAACACCGACGGCCGCGGCGCGGACGAGGCCACCGCCAAGGTCTCCACCGCGCTCGCCAACTGGAGCACCGGCAAGGCCGCGGCGGGCGCCGCCGGCACCTGGGACCAGTGCGTCGCCGCGCTCGGCGGCACCATCGGGCAGACCACCCAGGCGCTGCGCGCCACCGCCACCAACTACCGCCAGAACGAGTCGGCCGTCCAGCACGACCTCGGCGCCTGAGAGGAGAGCTGCGATGGTCGACTTCCACGAGCTCAGCACTGCCGACTTCGGTGTCCTGGACACCGCCGCCACCGCCTGGACCACCGTCGCCCAGAAGCTCCAGGCGATGGACGGCGACTGGGACACCACGGTGATCGCCAAGGTCAACTCCGCCTGCTGGAGCGGCCCCGCGGCCGACCAGGCCCGCCCCGGCCTGCAGCGCACCAACGAGCAGCTGACCGCCGCCGTCACCGAGGCCAACGCCTTCGCCTCCACCTTCAAGGAGGCGTCCACCGAGTTCAAGGCGGCCAGGACCAAGCTGGACAAGGCGGTCGCGGACGCCCGCACGGCCGGACTGACCGTCACCGACAACGGCACCGTGAGCTGGCCCCCGGCCGACAACGCCACCCGGCACGACTACGAGGCCATGCGGGACTACCAGAAGGAGTGGGGCGACAAGGCCGAGGCCGCCCGCAAGGCGATCGACGCCGCCGTCGCGGAGGCCGCCGCCGCCGACGAGCGGATCGCCTGGGCGCTGCGCTCCGACAGCATGACGGACGGAGCGAAGTCCTTCAACAGCAAGGCCATCGGCTCCGGCCCCGAGGCGGACGGCAAGCGCGCCGCCCAGCTCGCGGCCAAGGGCGGGGAGATCACCGAACCCGAACTCACCGAGCTGAACTCGCTGTTGGCCTCGCACGGCAACGACCCGAAGTTCTCCACCAAGTTCTACCAGGACCTCGGCCCGGACGGCCTGATCAAGTCCTGGAACGGCATGGTCGGCGACCCGGCACACCCCCGCGACGACAAGTCCCCGCGCTGGAAGGCCTACCAGGACCTCCAGAAGAACCTCGGGCTCACCCTCGCCACCGCCACCCGCACCACCAACGAGCCGCACCTGTCGGACGAGTGGTCCGCCGCGCTGCGCAAGGCCGGCTCCCAGCCGGTCTGGGACAAGCCGTACCGGGCCTCCGGCCTGGACTACGTGCCGTACGGCTACCAGGTGCTCTCCGGCATCCTGATGAACGGCGACTACGACGCCCACTTCATCAACCCGATCGCCGAACACGTCACCCAGCTCGACACCCAGGACAAGTACTGGCCGGCCCCGCCGCCCGGCTCCAAGATCCAGGGCTTCAACCTGACCGGCGGCGACGAGGCGGGCTCCGGCTTCCGCCCCACCACGGCCGTCCTGGAGGCGCTCGCGCACAGCCCGGAGGCCTCCACCAAGTTCTTCACCGAGAAGCCGACCGCGTACAACGAGGACGGCACGGTCAACCAGGGCGGCAAGCCCAAGCCGGCCGACTACTTCGACTACTACGTGCACGACAAGGACTGGATCCCGGACACCACCTCGCGGGACTCCAAGGTCTGGGACGCGAGCAAGCAGGCCGGGCCGGCCGCGCTCGGCCGCGCCCTGGAGGCGGCCACCACCGGCCACCCGTACGACGAGCCGAGCCCCGTCCCCCCGGCCAGGCACACCACCGAGCAGGCCGACCTGATGCAGAAGGTCGTGGACACCTTCGGCCGGCACGGCGGCGACGGCGCGCTGGACGACATCAAGGGCGACGGCAAGCTCGCCGCGATGCGCGGCAGCCTCGGGCACATGACGGCCGAGTACATCGGGGACGTGCAGAACTCGCTCTCCCACGGGCACGACCTGCCGGTCAACGGCTCCCCGGCCACGCTCAACGCCTCGTCCGTGGCCGGCCTGCTCGACGCCCTCGGGCGCGACCCGGACGCCTACGGCGCGGTGGCCAACGCCAACCAGGCGTACACCACCGCGCTCATCCGCGGCCACCTCGACAGCGGGCAGACCGACTTCGCCCGGCTGGAGTCGGACATCAAGCACAACGCGGAGTCCGGCGGAGTCGTCAGCGGCTACCTCAACCAGGCCCGGGTGGACGAGGTGCAGAACCAGCACGCCGTCTCCGACAAGGAGTTCAACGACGCGCTGGAGAAGAACGTCGGCTACGGCAAGGACGCCTTCAACGCCGTCATCGGCACCGTGACGGAGAAGGTCCCGCTCGGCGGCGAGCTCGCCGGCGCGCTGATCGACGAGATCGCCGACAGCGTGATCGAGGCCAACAAGCACGACACCACCGAGGACGGCCGCCAGGAGAGCCGCGACCACACCGCCGAGGCCGAGGGCCGGGTGGCCCGCGGGGCCGACCAGGCGGTCCGGGACGCCGGCGGCGGCACCGGGATCTCCCGCCAGGACCTCGACCGGCTCGCCAACAGCGCCAGGGACAGCGCGCTCCAGGGCATGTCGCGCGGAACGGCGAACAACGTCAGCACCAACGCGAAGGGCGACGCGTGAGCGGGCTCCCGGCCCGTTGGGCCCGGTCCCTGGCGGACCGGTGGGCCGGGCGCCTGCACGATCCGCTGCTCCTGCCCGGTGTGCTGGTCGTGGCGGTGGCGGCCGCCGGGTTCGTCGGCTACCGGGACTGGCAGGGCCACCGCCCGACCGAGGCCGCCGGCCGGTCCACCCACCTCTGCCACCTGCCCACCGGCCCCGACACCCCGCTCGGGCGGCTGCTGCCGGACGGCGACCAGGACTCCGAGGACCGGACGAAGCCCGTCCTCGGCGACGACCCGCGGACCTGCGTCATCCGGATCGACGGGCGCACCGTGCTCACCCTCACGTCCGCCGGACGCCGGGGACAGGTCACCCTGACCTCCGAGGCCGCCAAGCGGCCGGACGCGCGCACCTTCGACGTCGGCGGCCTCGGCGCCTCGTGGCCGGGCGGCGCCGCCGCGGCCGCGGGCTGCCTGACCGGGAAGTACGAGCGGTACGACTACTTCGAGCTGGAGATCGTCGCCGGCGAGGCCGTCCGCGCCTCCGGCGGCGGCGACGTCCAGGCCGACCTCGAACAACTCGCCCGGACCGCGCTGGTGGAGACCAGGAAGGAGCAGTGCTCATGAAGCACCCCCGGGCCCTGATCGCGGGCGGGGCCGCGCTGCTGCTCGGCGGCGGCCTGCTCGGCTGGCACGTGTACCTCGACCGGACGTCCTACCACCCGCCGGCCGTCACCCTGTCGCACGGCGAGTGCCGGGGCCTGCTCGACGACCCGGGCGTCGCCGAGGTGCTGGGCGGCGCTCCCCGGGTCTCCGTGCGAACGGACTACCGGACGGCCGACGAGCGCAACCCGGCCTCCGTACGGTGCTCGGTCAACGGCGAGGACGGACGGCTGCTGACCGCCGAAGCGGCGTTCGGCACCGTGCTGCCCGGCGGCGACAGCCCCGGGGCGGTCGGCTTCGCATGCACGCTGGACGGCAAGCCCACGGGCTACCGGGCCGTCGTCACCCTCACCGGCAAGGACGGAAAGGCCCTCGCGGACGGACCGGGCCGGGCGCGGATGAACGAGCTCGCCCGTGGCTTCGCCGAGCGCGCCGCCGGGAAGCAGCTGGGCTGCGCGAACGGCGCCGAATCGGTCACCGCGGGGTGAGCCGACCGGCGCCGCTCCCGGCGGCCGTCGGCGGCGGGCCCGCCAACCATGGGCCCGTCAGCTGTGGGCGCATCAGCTGTGGGCGCGCTCCCAGAGCTCGGTGACCTTGCCGGAGGCGTCGATCGCCACCTTGTAGTCGCCGACCGAGCAGGGGTAGGAGCCCTTCTCGTTGTACGGCGAGGCGAGGCACTCGTTGACGTGCTTCACCAGGTCGGCCAGGTTGACGTCCTTCGGCGGGGCCAGCACCGAGCTCAGGTGGCCCTTGGCGGTGGGCGCGAACGGGGCGCTCTTGTCCGCGCCCACCGGCTCGAAGCCCACGTCGTTGACGCCGCAGACGTCCTTGGTCTCCTTGTAGACCAGGGTCGTCGCGCTGGTGCCCTTCACCGGGTAGATCCACTTCTGCCCGGCGGGCAGCGGCCCGTGGGTGCAGAAGCCCTCCGGCTCGCCGTCGGCGGACGGCGTGCCCGACGCGGCGGGCTTGCCGGTCCCGGCGGGCTTGGCGGTCCCCGCGGGCTTACCGCTCGGCGCCGGGCTCGCGGCGCCGGCCGGGGCGGCGGTGGGCGCGGCCGAGGCGGCGCCGGTCGACCCGCTTCCCGCCCCCTGGTCCGCGGTGTTGTCCGGGCCGCAGGCGGCCAGGCCGAAGGCCGCGGCGGCGACCAGGGCGGTGGTGAGCAGTCTCCTGGAGCTGGAAGAAGGCATGACGAAGGAACCCCCGTGGTGACGCATGATCAGTTCGGTGATGCGGCGGACAGACTAGCGCCCCGGACCGACGCCCGGGGCGCCGACCGGGGCGCCGACGCGGCTCAGCCCAGCCTGGCCAGGCCCTCGGTGGCGATCTCCTCGAAGACCGCGAGGTCGTTCTCGAAGATCGAGTCGGGGATCGGCCAGTGGATCACCAGCTCGGTGACGCCCAGCTCCCGGTAGGTGCCCGCCCAGTCGACGAAGGCCTCCACCGACTGCAGCGGCTTCTCCGCGGTCGAGCCCTGGAGCAGCACCTTCTCCAGCGTCGCGACGTCCCGGCCCCGGGCCTCGCAGGCGGCCGTCAGCTTCTCGATCTGCTGCGCGATCACCGCGGGCGCCTGCTCGACCGGCACGTCCGCCGGGCCCTTCGGGTCGCCGTACGTCACCCAGCCCTGCCCGTGCTCGGCGGCCAGCTTCAGCCCGCGCGGGCCGGTCGCCGCCACGTAGAACGGCAGCCGCGGGGTCTGCACGCAGCCGGGGATGTTCCGCGCCTCGACCGCCGAGTAGTACGTCCCCTCGCGGGTCGTGGCGTCGTTGCGCAGCAGCTCGTCCAGCAGCGGCACGAACTCCCCGAGGCGGTCCGCCCGCTCCCTCGGCGACCACGCCTCCTGCCCCAGCGCCGTCGCGTCGAAGCCCGTCCCGCCGGCCCCGATCCCCAGCGTGAACCGCCCGCCGGACACGTCGTCCAGCGTGATCAGCTCCTTCGCCAGCGTCACCGGGTGCCGGAAGTTCGGCGAGGACACCAGCGTGCCCAGCCGCAGCCGCTCGGTGGCCGTCGCCGCCGCCGTCAGCGTCGGCAGCGAGCCGAACCACGGCTCGTCCTGGAACGACCGCCAGCTCAGGTGGTCGTAGGTGTACGCGGCGTGGAAGCCGAGCTCCTCGGCCCGCCGCCAGATCTTCTGCCCTTCGCTCCACCGGTGGACGGGGAGGATCACGGTGCTCAGTCGCATGTCATCGACCCTACGGCAGCCGTCGGCGGCCGGGCGCCCTCCGACTCGACGGCCTCTCCCGGGGCGGACCGGCCCCGGTCGGGCTCAACGCCGCAGCCAGCTCAGCAGGGTCGCCGCCGTGAACACCGCGCCCGACGCCAGCCAGACCGCGCGCGGGGTCAGCCACCGCGGGCCCTCCAGGGGCTGGGGCTGGGGCTGGGCCTGCGGGACCGGAGCCAGCAGCGCGTCCGCGAAGGCCTGGGCGGTCGGCGGCCGGTCCGCCGGCTCGACGGACATCGCGGCCCGCAGCAGCAGGACGACGTTCGGTGGGAGCTCCGTTCCGGCCGGGAGCGCCGGCAGCGTCGAGGCGGCCGGCTGGTCGGTCATCAGGGCCGTGGCGCGCCCGCCCGGGCCGAACGGCTTCTGCCCGGTCAGCAGCTCGTAGGTCACGACGGCGAGCGCGTACACGTCGGCCCTCCCGTCGAACCCGCCGGTCTGGAAGGCCTGTTCGGGTGCCATGTACGCGGGCGTGCCCGTGGTCACCGTCAGCCCGGACGCGTCGGCCAGTTGCTTCGCGCTGCCCAGATCCGCCACCAGCACCGCGGCGGGCGCGGCGTCGGTGGCGAGCAGCAGGTTGGACGGCTTGACGTCGCGGTGCACCACGCCCGCCTCGTGCAGGACCTGGACCGCGTAGCCCGCCTCCGCGGCCAGCCGCAGCGCCTCCTGCGGGTCGCACTGCCCGACCCGGTCCGCCAGGGTGCCGCCGCGCACGTAGTCCATGACGAAGTAGGGCCGGTCCTCCTGCACCCCGACGTCGTGCACCCGGACCACCCGCGGGCTGGCGATCCGGCGCAGCAGCCTCGCCTCGGCCAGGAACCGCTCGCGCACGTCGGCGTTGGCGGCCCAGTTCTCGGCCAGCACCTTCACCGCGACCTCGGTGTCGAGCTCCGGATCGTAGGCCTTCCAGACCGTGGCGAAGGAGCCGGCTCCGAGCCGCTCCACGAGGAGGTAACGGCCGAGCTTGCGCATGTGGCAGCATTCTGCCGGAGTCGGGGGGAGTGCGGAACTCCCGTTCGACGGGCGGGGTGCCAGGCGGGACGAGACGGGGGATCCGGGTGTTCGAGGAAGCCGAGCTGGAACGGCTCGTGACGTCTGCTCAGGCGGGGGACCCGGGGTCGATGGAGTACCTGCTGGCCAAGCTGCGGCCGGTGGTGCTGCGCCGCTGCTCGCGCTTCCTGCCCCACCACGCCGACGCGGAGGAGGCCGCGCAGGACGCGCTGCTGTCCATCAGCACGCACCTGGACGGGTACGGCGGCCGCGGCTCCTTCCAGGGCTGGGTGACGGTGATCGCCTCGAACGCCGCCCGGTCCACCTACCGCTCGATGCGCCGGCGCGCCGAGGACAGCCACGCCGAGCTCCCCGAGTCCGTCGACCCGCGCACCACCAGCGTCATCGCCGGGACCAGGCTCGACCTGATGGAGGCGGTGGCCGCGCTGGAGCGGCAGCATCCCACCCTGGTGGAGGCCTTCGTGCTGCGCGACCTGGGCGACCTGACCTACGTCCAGGTGGCCGAGCAGCTGGACGTCCCGCTGGGCACGGTCAAGGACCGCATCCACCAGGCCCGCCGCTTCCTGCGCGAGCGTCTGGTCACCGGCCTGTGAACGGCGGCCCCGCGGCGGGCGGCGGCCGCGTCGCCGTCCGGCGCCGGTCCGCCGTCGCCGCCCTGGTGGCGGCCGCCGCGCTCGGGCTGGCGGCCGGCCGGTTCGTCCTGCCACCGCCCCCCGGGGACACCGCGCACCCGGCAGCGCGGTCGGGTGCCGCGGTCGGCGGGGCGTCCCAGGGCGCGTCCGCTCCCGCGACGCCCGGCGGGTCCGTCCCGGCGCCCGCGTCCTCGGCCTCCGGCTCCGCTTCCCCGACCAGTGCGACCGGGCCGGTGACGACCGCGAACCTCGTGGACCCCGCGGCGTTCAGCCCGGACATCCGCATCGGGCAGATCCACGTCACCGACTGGTACGGCGACGCGGTTGACGCCAATTCGGGCTGCTCAGGCGAGACGACCCTCGAACAGACCCCGGGCGGGCCCGGCGCCCACTTCCGCGGACTGACGACCAGCCCCCGCACCGAACCAGGCGACCCCCCGCCGGCCGCCGACCGCGTCGACCGGGTCGCCCGCGAGGTCGTCGCCGAGGCCCCGAGCCCTTCCCTGGCGCAGAACTTCGCCGAGCGCCTGCTGCTGGAGGAGGTGCCCTGCAAGGAGGAACCGCCAGGGCACTGGGTCTACGGAAGGACCACGACACTGCAGCTCGCCCCGGACGCCACCGCGAGCTGGATGGGTACCTACGAGGGAACCCTCAACACCACCGGCAGAGCGCCCGAGGGCAAGGAGCCCTGCGGCGGCGTCGCCGTGCTGCGCAGCGGCAGCCACTACGGAGTGCTGGACGTCCACGCCTGCCTGGGCACGGCCGCGATGGACCACGTCGTCAGGGCCGCTCTGTCACAGCTGTGAAACAGCCGGTCCGGGCTCCAACTTTCCCTCCTCCGGCGGCATCTCCCCGGTTGTACGAGGACGCAGCAGGCGTCCCGACCAGCAGGGGGACCAGATGACCGAGAACCGGACCGTCCAGCAGAAGTCCGTTCGCCGCAACCGGATCGCCGCCGCGGCCTGCTTCGCCGCCTCACTGATCACGGTCAGCGTCGTCGGCACCCAGTCGGCCACCGCCGACGGGGGCGCGCACGCCGCCGCGCAGCGCACCGCGGTCGCCGCGCCCGGACTCGGCTCCGCCCACCTCGTCCAGAGCGAGGACTTCCAGAAGGGCATGAACCCGGTCGGCGCGACCATCGAGCTGACCGGACGCCAGGGGCTGTCCGCGTGCACCGGCGAGGAGACGATGCACGACCTGACCAAGGACAAGGCCACCGCGTACGCGTCCGTGCACTGGACCTTGGACACCAAGGGCATGCTGATCGAGTCGGCCGCGAACGCCCCCACCGGGAACGCGGCCGCCACCTGGGAGCAGCAGCTCGTCACGCTCGTCGAGGGCTGCCAGGACGAGCCCGCCGGCCACTGGTACTACGGCGCGGCCCACAGCCTGACCGTCACCGGCGGCACCGCCCGCTGGTACCCGGCCTACAACGGCGACGGCACCGCCGCCGGCGGGGTCGCGGTCCTGCGCAGCGGCACCAGGGTCGCCATCGTCGAGCTCACCGGCCAGCCCGGCTCCACCCCGGCCGCTGTCGAAGGCATCACCACCGCGGCACTGAACCGCCTTTCCTCCTGAACGGCGGCCCCGCCCCCGCCCGGCGGCCCGGCTCCGCCCGCGCCGCCGGGCGGGGGCGGGCCGCACGGCCGGTGCTACGGGTGCGGGCGGGTGCGCTGGGCGGGGAGGGAGGGGGCGCTGGTGCGGCGGGCGAGTTCGGCGAGGGTGTGGAAGAGGACGTCGCCGAGCAGGACCGGGTCGCGCGAGGCGTCGGGGGCCTGCGGGTCGCGGGTGTCGGGGCGGGCGCTGGAGGACGGCTGGTCGCGGAGCTGGCGTGTGGGCATGGCTCTTCCTGCCGACGGGGTGGCCGTGAGCGGTCATGCCCGCCGCGGCCGCCCGGGCACCGCGGGGGCCGGGGGATCGGCCGGAAACGGCGCACGAAGGGCTTGATCACGGCGGGGACGGCCGGTGGCGGCGGGCCCGGGCCGGTGACCCGGCCGCGCCGATGGGCGAAGATGGACCGGTGACCGAACCCCGTACCGCGCCCCGTCTCGTCGCCACCGACCTGGACGGCACCCTGCTCTGCTCCGGTGGCACCGTCACCGACCGCACCGCCGCGGCGCTGGCGGCGGCCGAGGCGGCCGGGGTGCAGGTGGTGTTCGTGACCGGGCGGCCGCCGCGCTGGATGCAGCAGGTGAGCCCGCACATCGGCGGCCACGGGGTGGCGATCTGCTCGAACGGCGGCGCGGTGGTGGACGTGCGGCGCGGCGAGCTGCTGGAGGTCTTCCCGCTGCCGGTGGAGACCACCCTGGCGGTGGTCGAGGCGCTGCGGGCCAAGCTGCCCGGCACCGCGTTCGCCTTCGAGCACCCGGGCGGCTGGGCCCGCGAGCCCGGGTACGCGGTGCCGATGTGGGGCGACGAGCTGGAGCACGCGGTCGGCACGGCGGAGGAGCTGCTGGGGACCGGCGGGCCGGTGCGGGACCTGTTCAAGCTGCTGGCCAAGCACCCCGACCTCGACCCGGACAAGTTCCTCGCCGAGGCCAGGGAGGCGGCCGGGCACCTGGCCGAGATCACCCGCTCGGCGTCGATCCCGCTGCTGGAGATCAGCGCGCCCGGCGTCACCAAGGCCAGCACGCTGGCCCGCTGGTGCGCCGGGCGCGGGATCGACCGGAGCGAGGTGGTGGCCTTCGGCGACATGCCGAACGACCTGGAGATGCTGGCCTGGGCCGGCACCGCGTACGCCGTCGCCAACGCGCACCCGCAGGTGCTGGCGGCGGTGCCGCTGCACACCGTGAGCAACGAGCAGGACGGCGTCGCGGCGGTGCTGGAGGAGTTGCTCGGGCTCGTCTGAACCGGCGGCTCCTCCGGCCGGGCGCCGGTCCGACCGGCGCCGCTAGCCGAAGCGGCCGTTGACGTAGTCCGAGGTCCGCTGGTCGCGCGGGCTGCCGAAGATCCGCTCGGTCGGCCCGGCCTCCACGATCCGCCCCGGGGTGTCGTGGGTGGCCAGGAAGAACGCGCAGGTCTGCGAGACGCGCTGGGCCTGCTGCATGTTGTGGGTGACGATCACGATGGTGAGCCGCCCGCGCAGCTCGTCGATGGTCTCCTCGACCCGCCGGGTGGACGTCGGGTCGAGCGCCGAGCACGGCTCATCCATCAGCAGGATGTCCGGCGAGACGGCCAACGACCGTGCGATGCACAGGCGTTGCTGCTGGCCGCCGGAGAGCGCCCCGCCCGGGGTGTGCAGCCGGGTGGACACCTCGTCCCAGAGCCCGGCCCGGCGCAGGCTGGTCTCCACCAAGTGCCGGCGCTCCTCCTTGGACACCTTGATCCCGGCCAGCTTGAGCCCGCTGGAGACGTTGTCCTGGATGGACATCGCCGGGAACGGGTTGGGCCGCTGGAACACCATGCCGATCCGGCGCCGCACCTCGGCGGGCCGGCGGCCGGGCCGGTAGACGTCGTCGCCCTCCAGCAGCACCTCGCCGGAGAGGGCGGCGCCGCGCACCATCTCGTGCATCCGGTTGAGGATCCGCAGGTAGGTGGACTTGCCGCAGCCGGACGGGCCGATCAGCGCGGTGACCTCGCCGGCCGGCATCGCCAGCGACACCCGCTCCAGGACCTTGCGGCTGCCGAACCAGGCGGAGACGTCGCGGGTCTCCAGCCCGGCGAGCGGTTCGCCGCCGGGCTGGCCGCCCGCGTACTGCCGGTCGGCGTACGGGGCGGGGGCGTACGGGGCGGGGGCGTACGGGGCGGGAGTGTGCTTCCCACCGGTGGACGGGGCGGGGGCGACCGGGGGGATGGTGAGGGTGTCGGCGGCCGGGTCGGCCGGTGCGGGGTCCGCCGGCGGGGTGTCGGTCAGTGGTGCGTCGGTCATCGGAACGGTCCTCCGGGCGCGCGTCAGTAGAGGTTGGGCAGCAGGGCGGCGGCGTTCTCGTAGACCGCCCAGAGCAGCGCGCCGACCACCGGCGCGAGGCTCAGGTAGGCGGCCGAGCGCCGCCAGTACCGGGCCAGCAGCAGGGCGCCGGCCACCGCGCCGAGCAGGCCGAGCGACCACAGCTGGAGCGTGGCCAGCGCGCCCTTGTCCGCGGCCAGCGCCTTGTCGTACGGGACGGTCGCGGGCCGGCCGCCGGGGTTCTGCTCCGGGTCGCCGTCCAGCCGGGCGCCGATCAGCACGGTGGAGCCGGGGATCCAGTCGGAGTCGCCGGTGACCAGGACCATCCGGTTGCGGGCCTGGTCGACGATCGGGTGGTCGCCGTCGCCGTACGCGTTGACGGTGTAGGTGAACTTGCCCTGGCCGGTGGTGGCTTCGATCTTGTCGCCGACCCGCAGCCCGGACAGCTCGGCGAACGGCGCGCCGAAGGTGGCGCCGCGGCCGAAGACCACGGCGACCCCGCGCTGGCCGGGCAGCGCGGTGTCCCGGCGGTGGCCGGGGCCGCGCATCAGGTCCCGGCCGGTGGTGCCCTCGACCACGACGGCCTGGTGCAGGCCGATCGCCGGGATGTCCAGCAGCGCCACCGGGTCCCCGTCGGCGGCCGCACCGGTGGGGGCGACCGCCCTGGCCAGCTGGTCGCGGAAGGTCTTGTACGCGGTGGACTGGTAGTGCTTCTGCTGGACGTGCGAGAGCGTGAACAGGTACCCGACGAAGCCGAGCACCAGCGCGGCGGCCAGGCTGACCGCCCAGGCGCCCTGGAGGAACCGCCGCCGCCCGGGGGAGACGGCGGGCCGGGCCGGGGCGGTGGGCTCGGCGGGGGCGGCCGGCCGGGCCGGGGCGCCGTGCGCGACCGGCTTCTCCAGCACGGGGGCGGTCACGAGGTGCCGCCCGAGCCGTTGCGGCGGCGCAGCAGGCGGCGGCCGAGCAGCGGCGGGACGAGCACCACGGCGAGCAGTTCCAGCGCGGTGAGCGAGGACAGCATCCAGTCCTCGGGCTTGCCGCTGACCTCGACCACGTTGGCGGCCACCTCGGTGGCGGCGCCGCCGCCGCGGCCGCGGGCGACCACCTGGCCGGTCTGCGGGTCGACCACGTCCTCGGTGCCGTCGCCGGCGCCGGGCGCGTTCGGGTCAGCGCCGGCCGCACCGCCGGCGGCGTTCGGGTCGCCGGCACCGCCGGCCGTACCCGCACCGGCGCCACCCGTGCCACCGCCGGTCCCGCCCCCGGAGCCTCCGGAGCCACCGGAACCGCCCGCCGCACCGCCGGAGCCGCCCGCAGCGCCGCCGGAGCCGCCGGCCGCACCACCGGTGCCGCCCGCGCCCGAACCGGTCTTGACCGGCTGGCCGTTCTGCACGGTGCAGTCCAGCGGGGTGCCCGCCTTGTCGCAGGGGCTCGGCATCGGGGCGTTCTTGAGGACGGTCAGCTCACCGGCCGAGTTGAAGGTCGGGTTGGCGCAGTTGGAGAGGGTGTTCGGGTCGACCGGGCTGGCGTTGCCGGGGATGTTCCTGGTCTGCAGCAGACCGCCCTTGACCAGGCCGCGCGGGATCGGCGAGTAGCCGAGGTCGTCCGCCTTGCCCTGGCCCTCGCACAGCACGTAGGAGAGGAAGCGGCTGAGCGCGGAGCCCTTGTCGTTGTTGAAGCGCGGCGGCGGCGGGTTGGCCGCTCCGGAGCGCGGCACGATCAGGTAGCTGTAGCTGGAGATCGGGTAGGCGCGCGGGTCGTCCATGGTGTAGACGCCGTCGAGGTTCTGCTGGAGGTAGTTCGGGTCGTTCGCCGGGGTGTTGTCGTCCACGCCGCGGATCCTGGCGGCGGTGAGCGCGACGGCGACGTTGGAGGCGGTCGGCAGCGCGTAGTAGCCGGCCTGGTTGAGCACCTTCACGACCGGCCAGTTGCTGCGCTTGGCGAAGGCGTATTCGTCGTAGCCGATGGTGCCGACGTTGGTCGGGGACTTGATGTAGCCGGCCACCACGTCGGAGCCGTTCTGCGCGGTCATCCGGCCGGACGGCGGGAAGAACTCGGTATAGTCGCCGCAGCTCACGCCGTTGACGGACTTGCAGTAGGTGTCCCACTGGTCCTTGTGGGTGTGCTCCATCCAGCGGGTGAACTGCGCGGTGGCGCCGGAGCCGTCGGAGCGGACCACCGGGGTGATCGGCAGGCTGGGCAGCGCCTTGCCGTAGTCGTTGGTGATCTTCGGGTCGTTCCAGTTGGTGATCTTGTTGGTGAAGATGTCCACGATGGTCTGCGGGGACAGCCGCAGGTCGCGGACCTGCTTGCCGCCGACCACCAGGTTGTACATGAAGGTGGTGCCGCCCGCCGTGATCGGGACGTAGGAGAAGCCCCAGACCGGGTTCTCCGCGCTACCGGTGCCGGACGACGTGCCGCCCTGCCCGACGCCGGTGTCCTGCGCGGAGCGGAACGGCACGTCCGAGGCGGTGAAGTCGTCCTGCCCGACCGACCACTGGGTGCGGCCGGCGGCCGAACCGACCGGGTTGAAGTTGATCTGGATGCCCTGCGGGGACACGTCCTGCCGCCACTGGTCGATGGCAGGGCCGGCCCAGCTGGAGCCGTCCGCGCTCAGCGAGACGGAGGCCGCGAACGCCGGGGTCTGCCCCAGCAGGGGGGAGGCCGCCGCGAGCATCAGGGACATCGTCCCCGCCAACAGCCGGGCCACGGAGCGACTGAGGCCCCTGGACATGTGAACTCCTCTGGTACGGGGGGTGGTTGGTCTGGACATCAGTGCTTCGCCTGCGAGTGGATGGCGTACGGACGGGCGATGCCCCCGAGCGCGGCCGCCTCCTGGCGGCGGGCCTCCCGGCTGATCATGCGCTTCTGGGCCCGGGTCAGCTGTCCGGGACGGCGGCCGCCGAGCACGCGCGCGGTGACGAAGAGGATCAGCACCACGGCCATCAGGGTCAGGCCGGCCGCGAAGCCGCGCGCGATCATCGCGTCGTAGGGCTGCTTGACGTAGTTCCAGATGTACAGCGGCAGCGAGACCTGGTGCTCGCTGAACGGGTTGCCGTTGTACTGCGAGGTGAACCCGGAGGTCAGCAGCACCGGCGAGGTCTCGCCGACGCCGCGCGCCATGCCGAGCACCACCGCCGTCACCAGACCGGGCCGGGCGGTGGGCAGCACCACGTTCCACACGGTGCGCCACTGGCTGCCGCCGAGCGCGTAGGACGCCTCGCGCAGGGTGCCCGGCACCAGCCGGATCACCACCTCGGCGGCCCGGGTGACGATCGGCATCATCATCACGGTGAGCGCGAGCGAGGCCGCGAAGCCGCTCTTCTCGAAGCCGAAGGTGAGGATCACGACACCGAGGATGAACAGGCCGGCCACGATGGACGGCAGCGCCGTCATCGCCTCGACCAGGGTGCGCACCGGGCGGGCCATCCGGCCGCCGACCTCGGACATGAAGACGGCCGCCGCGATGCCCAGCGGAACGGCGAACAGCGTTGCCAGGCCGAGCTGTTCGAGCGAGCCGACGACGGCGTTCAGCGCGCCGCCCGAGGTCAGCGCGTCGAGCGGGCCGGTGTGGTCCATCGACTCGGTGAAGAAGTTGAGGTGCTGGGCCGCCTCCCAGCCCCGGCTCGCGACGTAGCCGATCTGGTCGGCGATCAGCGCGACCACCAGCAGACCGGAGCTCCACGCGGCGACGGCGACCAGCCGGTCCCGCACCATCATCGGGTGCCACTGGAGCCGGCCGACCAGGTAGTAGCCGGCCAGGAAGAACAGGTACCAGCAGATCAGGAAGCCGAAGGCGCCGCTGAACGGCAGCACCCGCTCGTACAGCACCCAGTTCAGCGCGAGCGAGCCGACCGCCGCGCCCGCCACGGTGAAGACGTCGTCGCGGGTGACGCCGCCGATCCGGAGCTTCTTCTCCGGCTGCGGGGCCGCGGCGGGCCCGGCGGGCCCGGACGCCGCCGGTTCGCCGACGGGCCCGGACGCCGCGACCGGCGGCAGGTCGAGCGTGGTCATCGGATGGTCCCTTCACGGTTCGGACGGCTGCGTGCCCCGCGGGCGGGCTGAGGGTGGTCCGTCATGCTCAGTCCGCCGTCGCGGCGCCGGAGCGCGAGCGGTTGATGACGAACCCGGCCAGCACGTTGACCAGCAGGGTGAGGGCGAACAGCACCAGACCGGCGGCCATCAGCGCGGAGAGCGACAGCGCGTCCGACTCGCCGAAGCGCAGCGCGATCAGCGCGGAGATCGAGTTGGCGCCGTTCTCCAGGATGTGGGTGATGGCCTTGAAGTTCGGCGAGATGATCAGCGCGACGGCGATGGTCTCGCCCATCGCCCGGCCGAAGCCCAGCATCACCGCGCCGATGACGCCGCCCTTGCCGAACGGCAGGACGACCGTGCGGACCATCCCCCAGCGGGTCGAGCCGAGCGCGTACGCGCCCTCCCGCTCGCCCTGCGGGGCCTGGGAGAACACCTCCCGGCTGAGCGAGGCGACGATCGGGATGATCATCAGGGAGACCACCACGCCGGCGATGAAGGTCGACGAGGTGTAGGAGGTGCCGATGTCGCCGGTGCGCACCTTGAGGAAGGGGATGTAGTCCCCCAGGTGGTTGGCCAGCCAGCGGACGAAGCCGATGATCCTCGGCTGGAGGAAGAACAGGCCCCACAGGCCGTAGACGATGCTGGGGATCGCCGCCATCAGGTCGACGAGGGAGATCAGCGCGGCGCGCAGCCGCACCGGGGCGTACTCGGAGATGAAGATCGCGGTGCCGAGCGCCACCGGGACGGCGATCACCAGCGCGATCACGGCGATCAGCAGGCCGTTCGGCAGGACGGCCCCGATGCCGAAGTTGTGGGCGGCGGTCTGCCACTTCTGCTCGGTCAGGAAGGACCAGCCGACGGACCGCAGCGCGTCGGTGCCGCGCAGGATCAGGAAGAAGGCGATCAGTCCCATGATCGCGAAGACCGAGAGGCCGGCCAGCCGCAGCAGGCCGCGGAACACCCGGTCGCCCGGGGTCGCGGGGGCGGTGATGGTGCGCGGCACGTCCTGGTCGGGCCCGTGGTCGGGATGGCGTGGCGCCCCGGCGTACGGTGCCGCGGGCTCAGCGGCGGATGTCATGGTGTGCTCTCCGTGCTCGGGAACGGGCGTGCTCGGTGAGGGTCCGGGGCGCTGCCTCGGCGGGAGGGAACGGCGGGGGAACGGCGCGCGGGAAGCGCGGGAGGGAAGCGCTCGGCGGGGCCGGAACGGCGGCCCCGCCGAGCGCGGTTTCCTACCTGCGGCGCAGTCGCGACCACTGGGTGCGGGCGCCGGCCAGCACCTTCGCCCCGGCCGGGGTGCCGCCGAAGAACAGCGCGGCCGGTCCGCCGACCAGCAGCACCAGGCCGGCGATCAGCGCGACGGGCAGCAGCAGCCGGGCGGTGCCGGGCCGGTCGGGCACCGGGGTGCCGACCGGGGCCGCGGCGATCGCGTTGCCGGAGGGCGCGGCGCTCGCGCCGGGCTTGGCGCCGCCGGCCGCCGGGGTGCCGGGCACCGCGCCGCCGCCGGCCGTGCCGGTCCCGGTGGAGCCGGTGCCGGAGAGGCCGCCGCCGGACGAACCGCCGGAGGAGCCGAGGCCGGTGCCGCCGGAGTTGCCATCCGCGGTGGTGCCGCCGCTGCCGGAGGTGTTCACCGGGCTGGTGCCCTCGCCGGTGCCGCCGGAGCCGGAGGAACCGTTCCCGCTCTCCGGGGTGCCCGGCTCACCGCCGGCCGGAGGAGCGGTCTGGTTGCCGGGCAGCTTGCCGTCCTGGGCGGCGACGTGCTGCACGGCCTCCTGGGCCTGCTGCCGCTGGGCGCCGGTCAGTGCGAGGTAGCCCTGGGCGAGCTGCCCCGGCGCGAGGCCGTAGGTCTGGCCGTCGGTGGTCACGGTCTTGAGGAACCGCGAGATCGAGGCGGCCTTCTCGGCGGACAGCCCACCGGTCGGCACCATCGCGTACTGCACCGTGGTCAGCGGGTACGCCCGCTGGTCGCGCGAGAACGCGGTGTCCGGCGTGCCGTAGGGCAGCTGCTGGACCCCGGTGGCGGCGTCGGACGGCATGTCGGCGACGGCGGCCTGGAAGCCGGCCGTACCGGGCGACACGAAGGAGCCGGCCGGGTTGAGCAGCGAGGCCTCGGGGAGCGAGAACGCCTTGGCCTGGGCGGTGTCCATGACGGCAAGCAGCGAACGCACGCCGGGGATCTGCGCGGCGCAGGGCTTGTGGCTGCCGTCGGACTCGGTGTTCGGCTGCTGGCAGTTCGGCTGGTACTGCATCAGGTTGCGCGCCACCCGCCCGAGACCGTCGAGGGAGGGGTTCCACTCGTACTGCTTCCAGTGCTGGAAGTCCACGCCCGCGCTGCCCTGCGCGGGCCCGGAGTAGTCCTGGACCTGGAACGCCTCGGTCGGGTAGCCGGCGAACTTCGGCTTCAGGTAGAAGCTGTCGACGCGCATGCCCCACGGGTCCGGCTCGCCGTCGAGGAAGCGGCCCGCGTCCGGATCGGCGGCGAACCATGAGGTCAGCTGGTGGGTGAAGTCGGTGGTGCCACCGGGGACACCGGGGTAGATCGTCAGGGTCCCGCCGCAGCTCGTCGGCCAGTGGATCCCGTTGGCCGCGGTCTCCGGGTTCAGCTGCCTGAACTCGGGATCGGTGAAGAGGCAGGTCGGGTTGCCGGCCACGGAGGGGATGCTCGTGCCCGGCGAGGCGTAGGACTGGGTCAGCAGCTTGGCCACCAGCCGGGCGTTCAGCTTCATGTCGCGGATCTGCCGACCGGTCGTCGGGTCGTCGATCAGGTACGTGACGGAGATGCCGGTCGTGGCGAGCGGGGCGTAGACGTACGGGCGGGTGGGCGGCGACCGGTCGGGCCGCGCCGTCAGCGCGACCTCCGTGGTGCTGCTGCCTCCCAGGAACGCGGCGCGGGCCTGCGGCTCACCGCCGGCGGGGACGTAGCCCACGGTCATCGGCGAGTCGCCCAGGCACAGGCCGGCCCGCCACTGCTGCATCGCCCGGTTGGCCATCTCCAGACCGGCGCCGCCGAAGGCCTGGCTGCTCGCGGCGCAGGAGTCCGCCGTGGGGGCGAAGGAGAGCGGGATGACGGTCTTGTGCTGCCAGGCGCACTGCTCGCTGGTGCGGTTGCCGGTCTTCCAGTTCTGGAAGGCGGGACCGGGCTTCATGATGCCGTCCGCGGCCGTGTAGCCGTCCGGGTCGTCGTCCAGGTCGTGGAACTCGCAGTCGGCCTTGCCGTCGAGGACCTGGTAGAGGTCCAGCGGGTCGCCGCCGTAGTTCGGTTCGACCACCAGGGAGCAGGGGTGGGTCGCGTCGCAGCCGAGCGTGGCGCTCTCCTTGGCGCTCCACACCTCGATCGAGGCGGTGCCCGAGCCGTCCGGGCCGGTCGCGGCGATCACCTGGTTCGTGGGCCACTCCGGCACCTCGGTGCGCGTCGGCCGGGGCGGCTGCTCGAAGCCCTTCGTCGGGTCACCGCCGTAGAGCGTGCTGCCGTAGCAGTCCGTCACCGACGGGTCGGTCCCGCGGCACTGGTAGATCCGCACCGCGTAGAGGATGAAGTTCGACTCCTTCAGCGCCACCGGCACCGGAGCCTTGCTGCCGATCGCGACGGTCGGGGTGAACCCGCTCCAGGAGACCTGGAGGACCTGGTTGGTCAGGTTGGCCGTCTGGGAGACGGTCACGCTGCCCGGCTGGCCGTACGTCTTGGAGGACGGGATCCAGACCTTCGGGCCCGGGACCGTCGTGGCCGAGGCGGCCTGCGCCGGCGGCGCCGCGCCCAACCCGATCGGAAGGACGGCGAGCGCCGCCACCACGGCCTTGGCGATGGCCAGGGCCGGTAGTCGGCGGCGCCACCACCCTGGGCCTCTCGGGTCGGGTACGCGGTTTCTCATGGCGAGGCCTCCGGGAGATGCGGGCCGCCGAGGGAGGCGGCGCGAGGTCGTCGATCGCGCTGGGGACGGACGATTCCGTGCGTACTATTCGGCCAGCCGGACATGGCGGGATCCGGTCGGCCAGGTGTACGAGACCACAACGCGACGACTCCGTACCGGAGTTGGGAACTCCGCAAGCGAAGGGCCCGCGCCGAGGCGCGGGCCCGCCGACCTGCGGTCCTGCAGTGCCGCCCGGTCAGTGCGCCGGGGTGTAGGACAGCGCGAGCTTGCCGATCTGCTGGCCGGCGGTGAAGTAGCCGGTGCCGAGCTTGGCGTCGAGGTACTGCGCGCCCGCCGCGTCCACCTGGAAGCTGGAGGAGTTCAGGTTCTGGGTGAGGCCGGTGCGGTTGATCACGTTGTCGCCGGCCGGGTCCAGCAGCGGGACCGGGGTGGTCGAACCGTTCGGCACGGCGGTGAAGTAGCCGTTGTCGACCGAGAAGTCGAACTGCTTGAAGGTCACGCTCTTGCCGGTGTTGAGGTTCAGGAAGAGCAGGCCGCCGCCGAACTGCACGTCACCGTAGAAGGAGGGGATGTTCGCCACGCCGCCGCTCACCGGAAGGGTCACGGTGAGACCCGCGGTCTGGTCGTACGCCGGGCTGGCGGGCTGGATCGGGATGATCACGATGCCGTTGAGCGCGGCGTTCGCCAGGAAGTTGACGTCCGTGGTGATCACGGCCTGCCCGGCGGCCGGGGTGACGGCCGTGTCGGCGACCGCGGCGCCGCTCACGGCGGTCAGGGAGAGGACGACGGCGGCGCCGGTCGCGGCCAGGCGGGCGCTGATGCGGGACATGCTGGACTCCTTGGGAGAGGGAGAGGTGAGGTGCCGGTGGTGCGTGCGTGGAAGCTCGGGAGCGGGTGCTGCGGCCGCGGGCGTACGAGGCGGCGGGCCCGCGAGGGCGGTGCCGCCGACGGTCGGCGTCCAGTGGTCGGAGGTGGCCCGGCGGCCGCGGGGTGAGGCCCCGCGGCCGCCGGTGTGGTGCGGTGTGGTGCGGGGTGGATCAGGAGTGGGTGACGGAACCGCAGGCGAAGGCGGACAGCGGCAGGAAGCCGAAGCTCTTGATGTCGTTGGCGCCGTTGGTGCAGATCCAGCCGTTCTTGCCGAAGATGGCGCGCAGGGTGGCGTTGGAGGTCCACTCGGCGTCACGGAAGACGTTGTAGACCACGCGGGCGTAGGGGGTGGCCGCGAAGGTGGAGCTGATGGTCTTGGCCGTGGTGTCGACCGGACCGCCGACGGTGTTGTCGACGTTGCGGATGGTCAGCGGGCCCTGGACGTCGGAGCCGCTGCCCTTGCCGTAGTAGACCTGGCCGATGTAGTGGGCCACGGAGTAGGGGACCAGCGCGTTGACGTCGGCCAGGGCCAGGTCGCTGCCCTGGTTCTCCTGGGTGCCGCTGGTGACGCAGGCACCGGGGGTGACCGCGACGCCGCCGCCGATCGTGGTCAGGAAGAACGAGCGGGTGCCGGAGTCGCTCTGCGGCAGGAAGGGCTTGATGGTGGCGTTCGGCAGCGACGCGTTGATGTCGTGCCAGTTGGTGACCGCGCAGGTGTAGATGTCCTTCAGGTTCGCGGTGCTCAGGTTCGCCGGGGCGTTGCCGGTGGCCGGGGCGGCCCAGGCGACGGCGTCCTTGGCCAGCGCGACGAAGTCGTCGGTGGTCGGGTCGGTGGCCTGCGGGCCGCGCGAGGAGCGGGCGAAGTCCACGGTGGCGTTGGTGTTGGTGTTCAGCGCCTTGATGCCGGCGCCGGAGCCGTTCGGGCGGGCGATCGTGGCGGCACCGGTCTTGGGGGTGATCGGCGAGGTGCCGGTCGCGTCCCAGCTGTAGACGCGGGGGGCGTTCGGGTCGGTCAGCGACGCGTTGTAGTCGGCGGCGAGCTGGTTCAGCACCGACTGGGTGGTGTCGGAGCCGGTGCCCACGAAGTCGATGGCGCGGGGGGTCACGCCGGCGGCCGGGTCGGCGACGGCGGTGCCGCCCACGACGGTCGCGAGGGAGGTCGCCAGCGCGGCGACGGTGAGCAGCTTGGCAGCGGTCTTACGCATGTTCCTCTTCCTCCGGGGGAGAGACGTACATCGCGTGAACCCGCACTCCGTTCGGGAGTCCGGGGCCGTGTGGCCGCGTCCGCTGCGGCCTCGCCGGCAGTGCCGATCCTGTCCGGCGGGGAGGTTCCGCCGGAAGGGTGGTCGGACCCGGCCGGGGAATGTCGACTCATCGGTTCAGCGAGGTTTAGCCACTGGTCAGCGTGCACGTAACAGGGGCGTTCCCGGGCCGGTGAGCCCGGTCGACGTTCTTCTCCAGGAAGCTGCTCGGGGTGTTGCCGGAAACCTGTCCTTCACCGGAACAGCACGCGGGAAGATCCGCTGGAGGCACTCCGTCCGGGAACGCCGACGGGGCGGTCCGCCACCCGGCGGACCGCCCTCGGTTCACAGGTTCACAGGTTCACAGGTTCACAGGTTCACAGGTTCACAGGTTCACAGCGGCCAGCGGCCGTCCCGCCCGGATCGCCGCAACTCCTGCCCCACCCACTGGAGTCCGGCCAGGAACCCCTCGATCCCCGCCTGGCACTGGTCCCGCCGCAGGTACCCCCGCGCGCTGCGGGCGACCGGAACGGCGTCGGCCGCCCCCCGCCGGGTGCTGCGCACCGGCAGATAGGCGGCCCAGACCCACTGACGCCCCTCGGACTGGCCGACCGAACATCGCAGCGCGGCCCGTTCGATCAGCAACTCCCGTACGGAATCGGCTAGTTCTTCCTCACTGCGGTAGGTCCGCACGCCGACCCCGAGCGGCCGCCCGTTGGCGGCCCGCAGCGCCCAGCCGAGGCAGCGGTCCGCCGCCGGCACGATCAGCAGCCGCGGACCGCGCCGCTCAGCGGCCATCGACGCGTCTCAACGGCACGGCGGGTTCCGGGAGTTCGCGCGGCGGCTGCTTGGAGAGCAGCACCACGAACCGCCGGAAGGCGTTCTGGCAGGTCGCGTACCGCTCGTACGCGCGGCTGGACCGCACCTCGGGGAGAGCCCGCGAGCCCGGGACGACCCAGATCCAGCCGATGCCCTCCCGTACGTGGGTGATCCGCGCGGTCAGCCCGGCCGCCGCGACGCGCAGGCCGTCGAAGCCCCGCTCGGCCTCACCGGCCGTCTCGAACGCGGCCGGGGTGATCGCCACCACCCGCCCGTTGGGCGCCTTCAGTTGCCAGCGGTAGCGCCCGTCCGCCGCCCGTTCGGCGCGGAACCCCCCTCGACTTGCCCCTGCTGCGGTGTAGCCGCGGCCGGCAGCGTTCACTGCCCCCTCCGTCCGGTCGCCCTCCGGATTCCCCTCCGAGCGGGAGCAAAGCTATGTGTGCACACGGAGGCCCCGAAAGCCCAGAACGTTCACAACTTGCGCTGTTGGTCGGGAAGTTCTCTCTCGTTTAACTTTCATGCTTCCCGGCCGGAAATCCGTCCGGAACCCGTTCGGAACCAGTCCGGAATCGTCTCCGAACGCTCCGAAACCGGACCAAACCCGACCCGGGAACCGGCCCGGAACGCTCAGAGCCGGGCCGTCCAGCGCACCGTCGTCCCCTTCCGGTACGGCCCGCTCTCGTGCCAGGCGTCGCCGCCGAGCGCCTCGGCCCGCCGGGTGAGGTTGAGCAGGCCGCTGCGCCGGCCGCCCTCCGGGATGCCCACCCCGTCGTCGGTCACGCTGAGCAGGACGCCGGGCCGACCGCCCCGGTCCAGCGCCTCCGGGTCGCCGCCCACCAGGCGGCCGCCCTCGTCCAGGTGGATGGTCGCGTCGATCTCCACACCGACCCGCGAGGCGCGCGCGTGCCGGGCCGTGTTGGAGAGCATCTCGCGCAGGGCCGCCAGCAACTGACGGCCGGTCTTCTCGCCGACCAGGCTCTCCACCGGCCCGACGAAGCTCACCGAGGGCTTGAAGCCGAGCGCGGCCGCGGCCTGGCTGGCCTCGCGCAGCACCCGGGTGCGCAGGGTGTCCGGCGCGTCGCCGTGGTTGTCGTGCTGGAGGGCGTAGATGGTGGTGCGGACCTCCTGGATGGTGGCGTCCAGCTCGTCCACCGCCTTGCCGATGCCGACCCTCACCTCGGGGACGACCGCCCGCCGGGCGGCGCTCTCCAGCATCATCCCGGTGGCGAACAGCCGCTGGATCACCAGGTCGTGCAGGTCGCGGGCGATCCGGTCGCGGTCCTGGAACACGGCCAGCCGCTGCTGGTCCCGCTGGCCCTCGGCGAGCCGCAGGGCGAGGGCGGCCTGCGAGGCGAAGGTCTCGGCGAGCTGCTTCTCGCTGTCGGTGAACGGCAGCGCACCGCAGGGGCGCCAGACGCAGAGCCCGCCGAGCACCCGCCCGGCGGCGACCATCGGCACGGCCAGGGACGGGCCGAAGCGGCGGGCGAGCCGGATCACCACGGTCGGGTCGCTGGACATGTCGTCCAGGGAGACGCTCTCCCCCGCGAGCAGCCGGGCCGCGAAGCTCTCCCTGGGCAGCAGTTCGCCGCGGACGTACTCGGCCAGTTCGCCGGAGGCGTGGGCGATCCGCATCTGGCCGTCGCCCTCGTCGCCGCCCTCCGGGCCGGTCGGCAGCAGGATCATGCCGAGCGCGGCGTCCGCCAGCTCCCGCACCTGCTCGGCCGCGACGGTCAGCGCGGTCTCGGCCTGCTCGGCGGAGAGCAGGGCGGTGGTGACGGCAGCGGCGCCGGCGATCCAGCGTTCGCGGCGGCGGCCCTCCTCGTACAGCCGGGAGTTCTCGATGGCCACGCCGGCCGCCGCGGCGAGCGCGTGCACCACCTGTTCGTCCTCGGGCGTGAAGGCGCCGCCGCCCATCTTCTCGGTGAGGTAGAGGTTGCCGAACACCTCCGCGCGGACCCGGATCGGCACGCCCAGGAAGGTCCTCATCTGCGGGTGCTGCGAGGGGAACCCGGAGGAGCGCGGGTCGGCGCCGAGGTCGGTCAGCCGCAGCGGCTCGGGGCGGTCGATGAGCACGCCGAGGACGCCCCGGCCGGCGGGCAGTTCGCCGATCTCGGCGGCGGTCTCGTCGTCGACCCCGACGTGGATGAAGTCGGCCAGGCCGGTGCCGCCGGGGGCGATCACGCCGAGCGCCGCATACCGGGCGTCGACCAGTTCGGCCGCGCCCACGGCGATCCGGTGCAGGGTGGCGTGCAGGTCCAGCCCGGCCCCGATCGAGACCACCGCCTCCAGCAGCCGCTGCATCCGGTCGGTGACCGCGGCGGCGGACTGGAGGCGCTCGGCGACCTCGGTGACCAGGGTGTCCAGCCCCAGCGAGGCGATCTCGGGCACCCGATGGGGTGTCGGCTCGGGAGTGGCCTCGGAGAGGTCCGGCGTGGGGTCCATGGAGAAAGCCTAGTTTGTACGCTTTTCAGCCGAAGGTCGGCGCGACAGGGGCGGCGGGCGACGTGCGACGGGGGCGGCGCGACCAGGCAGGGTGCCCACCGTCGGCGCGCCAGGCGGTGCGACTACCGGCCCACCGGCTCCAGCAGTCCGTCCGCCTCCCGCTCCCGCCGCCACATCGCGTGCAGCCGCCCGTCCGGATCGGCGACCAGCTCGGACCAGCGGCCCCGCTCGGCCACCCGGCCGCCGTCCAGCACCAGCACCTCGTCCACCGTGGCGTCGTCCAGCCCGGCCAGCCGGTGGGTGATCAGCACCGTGGTGCGGCCCTCGGTGGCGGCCAGCAGGTCGGCGGTCAGGGCGTCGGCGGTGGGCAGGTCGAGGTGCTCGGCGGGCTCGTCCAGGACCAGCACGGGGAAGTCCGCGAGCAGCGCCCGGGCGAGGGCGAGCCGCTGGCGCTGGCCGCCGGAGAGCCGGGCGCCGTGCTCGCCGACCATGGTGTCCAGGCCGTCCGGCAGGCCCTCGGTCCACTCCAGCAGCCGGGCGGCGGCCAGCGCGGCGCGCAGTTCGTCCTCCTCGGCCTCCGGCCGGGCCAGCCGCAGGTTCTCCCGCAGCGAGCTGTCGAAGACGTGGGCGTCCTGGGCGCAGAGCCCGATCACCCGGCGGACCGACTCGCCCGCCAGTGCGCGGCTGTCCACAGCCTGTGGACGGCCGTCGGCGAACGTCACCGTCCCGGCGCTCGGCTCCAGGAAGCGCAGCAGCGCCTGGGCGAGGGTGGTCTTGCCGGAGCCGGACGGGCCGACCACGGCGATCCGGCGGCCGGCGGCGAGGTCGAGGTCCACGCCGGCGAGCGCGTCCACCGGCTGCCCGGGGTGCCGGACGGTCAGCCCGCGCACCGCGACGGGCAGCGGCCGCTCGGGCAGCGCCACCGGTTCGGCGGGCTCGGCGACCGGGGGTTCCGCGGCGAGCACCTCGTCCAGCCGGGCCCGCGCGGCGCGGCTGCGCTGGCGGGCCTGGACGGCGAGCGGCATCCCGGTGACGGCCTCGAAGGCGGCCAGCGGGGTCAGCACCACCACGGCCAGGCAGACCGGCGCGAGCAGTCCGTCGCGCACCCCCTGGACGCCGACGGCGGCCGCGGCGGTCACGGTCAGCCCGGTGAGCAGGGCGATCAGCCCGGTGCCGAGGGCCGTGGTGGCGGCCGAGCGGGCGGCGAGCCCGGTCAGCGCGGCGTCGGCGGTGCGGACGGCGGCCAGCCGGCCGGGCAGGGCGCCGGCCACGGTGAGCTCGGCGGTGCCGGTGAAGGCGTCCACCACGGCGGTGGCCAGGCGCCCGCGCGCCGGGGCCTGGCGCCGTTCGGCACCGGCCGACCAGCGCGCGCCCAGGGCGGGCACCAGCACGCCGGCGAGCAGCAGCCCGAGGCCGAGCACCAGCCCGGCGGCCGGGAGGAAGGCGGCCATCGCCACCGTCGAGGCCAGGGCGACCAGGCCGGCCACCGCGGCCGGCAGCCGCCAGCGCAGGTAGTGGTCCTGGATCGCGTCCACGTCGGCGACCAGCCGGGAGAGCAGGTCGCCGCGCCGGAAGGCGGGCAGCCCGGCCGGGGCGAGCGCGCTCAGCCGCCGGTAGACGGCGGCCCGCAGGGTGCCGAGGGTGCGCAGCACCGCGTCGTGCGAGACCAGCCGTTCGGCGTAGCGGAAGACGCTGCGGCCGATGCCGAAGGCCCGGACCGAGGTGACGGCCATCATCAGGTAGAGCACCGGCGGCATCTGGGAGGCCCGGGAGATCAGGTAGCCGGAGGTGGCCATCAGGGCGACGGCGCAGCCGAGGGCGAGCGCGCCGAGCAGGATCGAGAGCGCCAGCCGGGGGGTGGTGCCGCCCTCGGTCCCGGGCTCTTCGACGGCGCTGGGGGCCGGGGTCGGCTGCCCGCTGTGGGCGAGCGGGGTGACCGGCTCCGCGGGCACGGCCGGGGGCCCCGCCAGCCGTACCCGCCGGTCCGCGGCGGCCAGCAGCGCCGGCCGGTGCGCGACCACCAGCACGGTGCGCGCCGGGTCGGCGGCCAGCGCCCGGACGGCGTCCACGACGGCCGCCTCGGAGGCGCCGTCCAGGTTGGCGGTCGGCTCGTCCAGCAGCACCAGCGGCCGGTCGTCGGCGAGCAGCACCCGGGCGAGGGCGAGGCGCTGGCGCTGCCCGGCGGAGAGCCCGGCGCCGTCCTCCCCCAGGACGGCCGCCAGGTCGGTGACGAAGTCGAGCGCGTGCGCGGCCCGCAGCGCCGTCCACAGCTGCTCGTCGGTGGCCTCGGGGCGGTAGAGCCGCAGGTTCTCGGCGACCGTCCCGGCGAACAGGTGGGGGTGCTGCGGCACCCAGGCGATCTGCCGCCGCCAGCTCCGCGGCTCCAGTTCGGCCAGGTCGTGGACGCGGCCGTCGGCGGCGGTGATCCGGACGGTGCCCGAGGCGGGGGCGGTGAGGCCGAGCAGGACGGCGAGCAGGGTGGACTTGCCGGCGCCGCTGGGGCCGGTGAGCGCCGTGCTGGAGCCCGGAGGCAGGGTCAGCCCGGCGCCGTCCAGGGCGGGCTCGGTGCGCCCGGGGTGCCGGACGACCAGGTCCTCGGCGGCGATCACGGCGCCCGCGAGGTCCGGCGCCGGGGTGGTGCCGCGGGCGGGCAGCGGGGTCTCCAGCACCCGGAACAGTTCGTCGGCGGCGGTCAGCCCCTCGACGCTGGAGTGGTAGAGCGCGCCGACCTGGCGGATCGGGAAGTACACCTCGGGGGCGAGCACCAGGATCAGCAGCCCGGTCTCCAGGTCGAGCGTGCCGTCGACCAGCCGGAAGCCGACGGTGACGGCGACCAGCGCGACCGACAGGGTGGAGAGCAGTTCCAGGGTGAAGGAGGAGACGAAGGCGATCCGCAGGGTGCGCAGGGTGGCGCGGCGGTAGTCGGCGGTGATCCGGGCGATGGTGGCGGCCTGGGTGCGGGCCCGGTTGAACACCTTGAGGGTGGGCAGCCCGGCGACCACGTCGAGGAAGTGGTGGGAGAGCCGGGCCAGGGTGTTCCACTGCCGGTCCATCCGGGACTGGGTGGCCATCCCGATCAGCACCATGAACAGCGGGATCAGCGGCAGCGTCCCGGCGATGACCGCGGCCGAGGTGAAGTCGGCGCCGACGATCCGCAGCAGCACGATCACCGGGACGACCACGGCCAGCGCCAGCTGCGGCAGGTAGCGGGCGAAGTAGTCGTCCAGGGCGTCGATGCCGCGGGTGGCGAGGGTGGTGAGTTCGCCGGTGCGCCGACCCGCCAGGTAGGACGGGCCGAGCGCGGTGGCGTGGTCGAGCAGCCGGCGCCGCAGGGTGGACTTCACCCGGGCGACGGACCGGTGCGCGGTGAGTTCGGTGAGCCAGCCGACCAGCCCGCGCCCGACCGCCGTCAGGGCGAGCAGCAGCAGCGGCGTGGTCAGTTCGCCGAGCGTCGCCCCGCGCTGGAAGGCGCGGACGACGATCTCGGCGATCAGACTCGCCTGGGCGACCACCAGGGCCGCGCCGACCGCGCCGAGCAGCACGGATCCGGCGAGGAAGGCCCTGGTGGTGCGGGCGTACCCGAGGAGTCGGGGGTCGACCGGCTTCACGGCGTCAGGCCTGGTCGAGCGGGGCGGCCGGGTTGTGCCCGGGGATGTGCTGGACGCCGATCCGCTTGCGGAACACCCAGTACGTCCAGCCCTGGTAGAGCAGCACCAGCGGGGTGAAGATCGCCGCCACGACGGTCATCACCTTCAGCGTGTACGGCGAGGACGCGGCGTTGGTGACGGTCAGGCTCCAGTCCGGGTTGAGGGTGGAGGGCATGACGTCCGGGAAGAGCGCCAGGAAGAGCATCGCGACCGCGGCCACGATGGTCGCCCCGGAGAGCGAGAACGCCCAGCCCTCGCGGCCGAGTTGGTTGGCCGCGAGGGCGCCGACCAGGGCGATCACCGCGACGACCAGCGCGGCGAGGCTGCGGCCGTTGCCGTGGTCGGCCTGGGTCCAGAGCAGGAAGACCAGTGCCAGCACGGCGGTGGCCAGCCCGGACACGAGCGCGGCCTTCCGGGCCCGGTCGCGGATCTCGCCGACGGTCTTGAGCGCGGCGAACACCGAGCCGTGGAAGGTGAACAGGGCGAGCGTCACCAGGCCGCCGAGCAGCGCGTACGGGTTCAGCAGGTCCCAGAGGGTGCCGACGTAGTTCTTCTGCGCGTCGATGTCCACGCCGCGCACGATGTTGGCGAAGGCCACGCCCCAGAGGAAGGCCGGGAGGAGCGAGGTCCAGAAGATGGCCTCCTCCCAGTTCCGCTGCCAGCGGGCGCCGTCGTGCTTGGCCCGGTACTCGAAGGCCACGCCGCGGACGATCAGGCAGACCAGGATGACCAGCAGCGGGATGTAGAAGCCGCTGAAGAGCGTCGCGTACCAGTCCGGGAAGGCCGCGAAGGTGGCGCCGCCGGCGGTCAGCAGCCAGACCTCGTTGCCGTCCCAGACCGGGCCGATGGTGTTGATCAGCACCCGGCGTTCGGTGGTGTTGCGGGCCAGCGGCTTGGTCAGCACGCCGATCCCGAAGTCGAAGCCCTCCAGGAAGAAGTAGCCGATCCACAGGACCGCGATCAGCACGAACCAGACGTCGTGGAGTTGCATGTCAGATCCTCAGTTCCCCGGTGGTCCGGCGCCTCAGTAGGCGAAGGCGAGCGGCTTGTCGGCGTCCTCGTCCGAGGACGGTCCACGCAGCGACGGGTCCTTGGTGGGCGGCTGCTCCGTCACCACCGGGCCGGCCTTGGCGTACTTGACCAGCAGCCGGACCTCGACGACCGCGAGGATCGCGTACAGGGTGGTGAAGGTGGCCAGCGCCCCGACCTGGGTGCCGACGCTGACGTTCGGGGAGACCGCGCTGGCCGTGGTCATCAGGCCGAAGACGGCCCAGGGCTGACGGCCCATCTCGGTGAAGATCCAGCCGAAGCTGTTGGCGATCAGCGGGAAGCCCATGGTCAGGATGCCGATCCGCCAGCTCCACTTGGTCAGCAGCGGCCCCAGTTCGCGCCCGGGGGTGAGCATCAGCCGGGGCACCTCGGTCTCGCCGGTGCGGAACTCGGGGCGGAGGAAGAGCTTCCTCCGGGTGGTCCACAGGCCGATCAGGCCGGCCAGGAAGGAGGTCATCCCGAAGCCGATCATGAGGCGGAAGCCCCAGTAGGTGACGAAGATGCTCGGGATGTAGTCCCTGGGGTTGCCGCCGTGCTGGGCGGCCTCGGCGGCGGCGGTGTCGTTGATGCCGGGGACGGTGGAGCTGAAGTCGTTGTGGGCGAGGAAGGACAGTATCCCGGGGATCTCCAGGGCGACCGAGTTGTGGCCCTTGCTGACGTCGCCGACGGCGAAGACCGAGAACGGCGCCGGCGACTGGGTCTCCCACAGCGCCTCGGCGGCGGCCATCTTCATCGGCTGCTGCTCGAACATGACCTTGCCCAGGGTGTCGCCGCTGAGCGCGGTGCCGGCGCCGAAGACCACCGCGAGCACCAGGCCGAGCCGCAGCGAGGTGCGCATCGCGGCGGTCTTCTTCGGGTCGGCGGTCTCGGGCTTGCGCTTGGCCTTCCAGAGGTGGAAGGAGGCGATGCCGACGACGAAGGCCGCGCCGGTGAGGAAGGCGGCGGTCAGGGTGTGGAAGACGACCACGAGGGTGGTGTTCTGGAACAGCACCCGGACGACGTCGGTCAGCTGGGCCTTGCCGGTGACCGGGTCGATCGCGTAGCCGACCGGGTGCTGCATCCAGGAGTTGGCGGCCAGGATGAAGTAGGCGGAGAGCACGGTGCCCAGCGCCACCATCCACATGCAGGCGCAGTGGATCTTCCTCGGCAGCTTGTCCCAGCCGAAGATCCACAGGCCGATGAAGGTGGACTCGAAGAAGAAGGCGATCAGCGCCTCCATCGCGAGCGGGGCGCCGAAGACGTCACCGACGAACCGGGAGTAGTCGGACCAGTTCATGCCGAACTGGAACTCCTGGACGATGCCGGTGACCACGCCCATCGCGATGTTGATGAGGAAGAGCTTTCCCCAGAACTTGGTGGCGTGGAAGTACTTCTCCTTGTTCGTCCGCACCCAGGCGGTCTCCAGACCGGCCACGATCGCGGCCAGGCTGATCGTGAGCGGGACGAACAGGAAGTGGTAGACGGTGGTGATGCCGAATTGCCATCGCGCGATGGTCTCGTGAGCGATTGCCAGTTCCACGTCGCCCTCTCTCCCAACCTGCCCGCGTGACGACGGGCGTCTTCCGGACAAACTTCATCTATAGCCGTAGACCGTTGCTGAACCACGCAAGCTTGTCCGCTTGTGAACGTGAACACGTTCACAAGGAGCAGTATCCACCATCCTTACGGGGGAACCGCAGGTGGGGTGGGATTGACAGCCCGGTGCGCTGCGCCACGGCCGACGGTGCGGTCCGCACAGTCTGCGGACCCACGGCGGGCCGGGGCAACGAACGACCGGGCGGATGGCCGGACGCTGTTGGCCGAACCGGCGCTTGACACGCTCGCGAGCCGGTCGCGCCGGCCGGATCGGGGTGCTACAGGGCGGACGGGCCGGCTGAGGCGGGACTTGCCGTGCGCGTCCTCGCTACGCGCGGCCGAGCAGCTCGGTGCCCGGGGCGGAGTCGGCGCGGGCGGTGAAGAAGCCGGTGAAGCCGGCGAGGAACTCCTCCCGGGTGATCCGCCCGTCCCCGTCGGCGTCCAGTCGGCGGAAACCGTGCGACAACTCCGCCGGGTGCACCCGCGGCCCGCCGAACACCGCGCGGTACTCGTCGAACTCCAGGAAGCCGCTGCCGTCGGTGTCCGCCGCGGCGAACAGCGCCCGCAGCGCGGGCAGCAGCCCCCGCTCCAGGTAGGCCTCGTCCCGGTCCAGCCCGGCCAGGGTGGCCGCCACGAACTCCTCCCGGCTCACCCGCCCGTCCCCGTCGGCGTCCATCACCGCGCGCAGCTGCTCCCACCAGCTGTCGAAGGCCCGGTACACCCGGGCCTCGCCGGCCTCGTCCAGCTCCAGCTGCCAGCAGACGTTGTGCGCCATCGCCCGCAGGTCGTGCACGGTGATGACGCCGTCGCCGGTCTGGTCCAGCACCTCGCGGAAGAAGCGGTCCAGCCGGGGCCCGCGGCCGTCCCGGTGCGGGTGGCGGCGCTTCGGCCGGGACGGCTCCGGGGAACGGTGGCGCAGCCGGTCCGGGAGGAACGGGACGACGGCGCCGGCACCGCGGTGCAGCACGACGGACAGCAGCGCGGCCCGGCGGGTGCGGACCACCCCGAACCGCTCCCGCACCACCGGCGGCAGGTCCGCCACCGTCAGCTCGCGGATCACCCGGGCCACCACCCGCCGCACCACCCGCCACCCCGCGTCGCCGAGGAACCAGAGCCGGCGCGGCCGGGGCGCCTCGCGCAGCAGATCGCCCAGCAGGTAGCGCGCCGCCTCGGTGAACTCCAGCCGCTCCCGCGCGTACCGGGCGAAGTAGGCCGGCAACTCCCCCGC
Source organism: Kitasatospora sp. NPDC058444 (assembly GCF_042721415.1). Lineage (NCBI taxonomy): Bacteria > Bacillati > Actinomycetota > Actinomycetes > Kitasatosporales > Streptomycetaceae > Kitasatospora > Kitasatospora sp. NPDC058444. Next base: position 63,727 of record NZ_JBHXLL010000042.1, read on the forward strand.
GGTGGCGGGGATCTCACCCTCGGGAAGGCCGAAGGCGGCGACCGCCTCCTTGAACTCCGCGTACGCCTGCGCCAGTTCCACCGCGTCGTACGGGTCCCCGCCCAGCCGGCGCATCGCGACCACGCACTCGAAGAGCGTCAGCAGCACCCACGCCCTGGTTGCCGCGTCCCGGGCGTCGTACGGCCGCCCGTCCGGGCCCGTCCCCCGGATCCGCTTGTGCGCCCGCTCCAGCCGGGCGACCTCCCGGCGCAGCGTCTCCGCGTCCTGGTAGAACAGGCGCCGCCCGCTGCCCAGCGTGTGCTCCACCCGCCGCCACGGGTGCGCCCGGTACGTCGAGTGCTCCACCATCCCCGCCGACACCACCGGGTCCGCCGCCTGCAGCACCAGCAGCCGCCACGCGACCAGCACGACCCGCCACTCCGACAGGTCCCGCTTGAACGAGGCGCCCCGGTCAGCCACGGCGCTCGCCGGTGATCTCCGGGCCGATCACGAACCCCTTGGCGGGGCCCTCGGGGATCACCGCCTCCTTGCCGTAGGGGACGCGGGTCGAGGAGGCGTACTCACGGCGCTTGGGATCGGGCTCGGTGAGGACGGTCACGGCACCGCCGTCGTCGTGGTCGTCGATGATCACGTACACCGGGATGCCGGCGGCGGCGTAGGCGCGGCGCTTGAGGACGTGGTCACGTTTGCGGGCCTCGGCACCCGGGGAGACGGTCTCGACGACCAACGGAACCCCGGAGGCCAGCAACCCCACGCCCTCGGGATGTTCGATCTCGTCGGTGTCGTCAGGTGCCACGAAGACATCCGGAATGAACACCTTGAGACCGGCGACGATATTGCCGTCCTGGGCCGGCCCGTAGCCGCTGCCACTCAGATAGTCATACAGAGCCCGCCCAAGCCGCCTGTTGACAGTGAAGTGGCGGTTTCCGCCGGTGGGTGACAACGTGATCATCCCCTCGATGATCTCCGCTCGGAAGCCCTCGGGCACATCCATGGACTTCCACGCCTGCCACAGCAACTGGTCCAGGTTCACGGCGACGGTCCTCTCGGCGACGAGCACGCTCATTGAGACACCCCACTTCCCGTCCAGTGTGATCAGCCTGCGCGAGTCCGCACAAGCAACGGCAGGACGGTCGCACACGACCGGGGGGCCGGGCGGGTGAACGGCGGTCGGTTCACCCGATCGAGGAGTTTCGGGGCCGGGAACGCCGGAACCGCAGGACGGGCCGGGGCCTGTCCTGCGGTTCCGGGTGGTCGCGCCCTCCTCCCGAGCGGGCGCGAACGGGGTGGGTCAGGAGGTGCGGCCGGTGGCCGGCTTGCGGCGGGAGACGTAGAGGGCGGCGGCGCCGAGGCTGATCGCGAGGCCGGCGCCGGTGGCCAGGTACGGGGTGGCCGGGTTGGAGCCGGTGTCGGCGAGCTCGGTGGCCGAGCCGGTGGTGGCCTGGGTGGTGGCCGAGGTGGCCGCCTTGTGGGTGGTGGTCTTGGTCGTGGTGGTGGTGTTGGAGACCGGGGTGACGGCGGCGGGCTTCGCCGCCGGCTGCTCGGCCGGCTTCTCCGCGGGCTGCTCGACCGGCTTCTCGACGGGCTTCTCGGCGGCCGCCTTGGCGTCGGCGAGGGCCTTGTCGGCGGCGGACTTGGCGGCGGCCGCGGCTTTGGTGGCCTGCTGCGCCGTGTGGATCCGCCGGAACGCCTCGACCCTGGCGTCGTCCAGGGCGTTCCTCGCGTCGGTGACGGCGGCCTGGGCCTTCTCGTCCGCCTTGATGGCGGCGTTGGCCTCGGCGATCGCCTTGAGCATCCGCTCCCTGGCCTTGGGCAGGTCCTCGTCCGAGGCGGAGCCGTACGCCTCGGAGGCCGCCCTGGCCTCCTTGTCGGCGGCGTCCTTGGCCACGGCCGCCTTCGCCGCGGCGGCCTTGGCCTCCTGGTACTTGCCCAGGTAGGGCTGCGAGTCGTCGAGGAAGGCGGAGGCCTCGGCCTGCACCTTGGCCTCGTTGGCGACGGCGGCCTCGTAGGCCTTGGCGGCGCCGGCGGCGGCCTGCTCCAGCTCGGCGATCGAACCGTTGTCGCTCCGGGTCTGCGCCACCCCGGCCGACTCCGCGAAGGCGGGTGCCGCGGAGAGCACGGCGGGCGAGACGGCGGCGACGACGACGGCGGCCGAGACCAGCGAACGGCGGAGATTCACGATGACCCCTTTCGGGCCTCAAGGAATGCAAAAGCCTCGGCCGGGCAGGATCCCTGACGACCGGGCAGCGCCGATCATAGACAGACGCTTTCTTAACGCTCCATGCCGGATTCCGGCAATGATCGGCCGCCGCGACTTCCTGGTTCGCCGGAGAATTGACGAGTCGACAAATCCGCTGGAATCCGCGTCCCGAATTGCCCGGATTCCGGGTTTTCGGGCGGGACGGGCAGGAATCGCGGTCAGCGCTGGCGGGGCAGTTCGACCCGGAAGGCGGCGCCCTCACCCGGGGCGGTGTGGAGGGTGAGGGTGCCGCCGTGGGCGCGGGTGAGGGCGGTGGCGATGGCGAGGCCGAGGCCGGCGCCGCCGCCGTTGTCGCGGCTGCGGGAGGGGTCGACCCGGAAGAAGCGGTCGAAGACCCGCTGGGCCTGCTCCTCGGTGAGGCCCGGGCCGGAGTCGGCGACCTCCAGCAGGCAGACGCCGCCGGGGCCGGCGCCCACCCCGATCCGGACCGGGGTGCCGGCCGGGGTGTGCTTGACCGCGTTGCCGACCAGGTTGGTGACCACCTGCCGCAGCCGGGCCTCGTCGCCGATGACGGGCGCGGCGCCGGGCGCGCCGGTGCCGTCAGGGCCGGTGAGCGCGACCGGGCGGCTCGGGTCGAGGGCGGTGAGGTCGTGCAGCGCGTCGGCGGCGAGGGTGCGCAGGTCCATCGGGGCGAGGTCGAGCGGGCGCTCCTCGTCCAGCCGGGCGAGCACCAGCAGGTCCTCGACCAGGGCGCCCATCCGGTCGGCCTCGCTCTCGATCCGGGTCATGGTCCGCTTGACGTCGCCCTCGGTGGGCAGCGCGCCCATCCGGTACAGCTCGGCGAAGCCGCGGATCCCGGCCAGCGGGGTGCGCAGCTCGTGCGAGGCGTCGGCGACGAAGCGCCGCATCCGGGCCTCGGACTCGGCGCGGGCCGCGAAGGCCGCCTCGATCTGGGTGAGCATCCCGTTGAGCGCGACGGACAGCCGGCCGACCTCGGTGCCCGGGGAGAGCTCCGGCATCCGGTAGGACAGCTCGCCGGCCGCGATCCGCTCGGCGCCCTCCTCGATCCGGCGCAGCGGCCGCAGTCCGGCCCGCACGGCGAAGAAGCCGAGTCCGGCGATCAGCAGCAGGACGCCGCCGCCGATGGCCAGGAAGGAGGTGCGCAGCTTGCCGAGGGTGGCGTCGATGTCATCGCGGGAGACCGCCACCATGACGTGGGTCGGGGTGACGGTCGGCGAGGCGTACGCGCTGGGGTTGGCGGCCTGCCCGCGGGGCGGCTGGAGCGGCAGCACCAGGACCCGCCAGCGGTGCTGGCCGCGCTGGTCGGGCAGGTCGAAGGGGACGTCGGGGGCGGTCCGGGTCGGGTCCAGTCCGGCCAGCTGGGGCGCCGGGTCGCTGTCCGAGACGGGCTGGCGCATCAGCGCCTGGACCTTGCCGTCCGCGGAGAGGTACTGCACCAGGTACTGGCTGGGCAGGCTGACCCGTCGCCCGGCGACGGCGGGCCGGCCGCCGGCCGACGCGGTCAGTTGGCCCAGGGGCTTGCGGGAGAGCGGCGGCCCGTACCGCTGGAGCTGCTCGTCCAGCTGCTGCACCAGCTGGGTGCGTACGGTGCCGAGCACGAAGGTGTCGCTGACCGCGAGCCCGGTGGTGACCAGGACGAGCGCGAGCACCAGCAGCCGGGCGCGCAGCGACAGCCGGGAGGAGAAGCGGGCGAGCACCAGCGGGCCTCGTCAGCCCTGCGGGGGGCGGCGCAGGGCGTAGCCGATGCCGCGCACGGTGTGGATCAGCTTGGGGCCGTGGGCCGGGCCTGAGTCGAGCTTGCGGCGCAGGTAGGAGATGTACGACTCGACGATGGAGAGGTCCCCGCCGAAGTCGTAGGCCCAGACGTGGTCGAGGATCTGCGACTTGGAGACCACCCGGCCGACGTTGGCCATCAGGTAGTGCAGCAGCTTGAACTCGGTCGGGGAGAGCGAGACCGGGGTGCCGCCCCGGGTGACCTCGTGGGCGACCGGGTCGAGGCTGAGGTCGGCGACGACCAGCCGGCCGTCCTCGGCGGGGCCGCCGGCCCGGCGCAGGATGGCGCGGATCCGGGCGATCAGCTCCTCCAGGCTGAACGGCTTGGTGACGTAGTCGTCCGCGCCGGCGGCCAGGCCCTGCACCTTGTCGCCGACGCCGTCCTTGGCGGTGAGGAAGAGCACCGGCAGGTGGTCGCCGGGGTGCCCGTGGGCGGGGCCGGCTATCTGTCCGCGGCTGGTGCGTTCGCGCAGCTTCTCGACGACGGTGAAGCCGTCGAGGTCGGGGAGCATCACGTCGAGCACGACCAGGTCGGGGCGCTCGGCGGCGACCAGTTCGAGCGCCTCGGTTCCGCTGGCGGCGGAGGCGACGCGGAAGCCGGAGAAGCGCAGCGAGGCGGAGAGCAGCTCGCGGATGTTGGGCTCGTCGTCCACGACGAGCAGGAACGCTTCGCCCTGGCCCCCGGCCACCGTGGAGCCGCCTGGTGTGGTGACAGTGCCTTGCACGGGGCTTTCGCCTCCCGGTCGGACGATGACGTTCAGCATGAGGCTAGCCCCCGGAGGCTATGCGGCATGGATGAATGTTGGATTAACACCTTATCGGTCGGTTTTTGGGCGATCGGCGCGCAGGGGGTGGGTTCGGTGGTGTGCGCACGGGTGTGAAGCGGGTGAGCTCACAGGTGTGAAGCAGGTGCGCGGATGGGCGTGGAACAGGTGAGCTCACAGGTGTGAAGCGGGTGGGCGCACGGACGTGGAACGGGTGAGCTCACGGGCGTGGAACGGGTGTGAGCAGGCCGGACGCGGGTGATCACGCCCCCTGCGCGGCCAGGATCCGGCGGCGGGCGGAGGTGGCCAGCTGACGGCAGGCGGCCGGGGGACGGCCGACGATCGCGGCCACCTCGACGAAGGGGTGGCTGAAGACGTCGTGGAGGACGAAGGCGACGCGTTCGGCCGGGGGCATGGCGTCCAGGACCAGCAGGAAGGCCGCGCTCACCGACTCGTCCGGGATGATCCGGTCGGCCGCGGCGTCCGTCTCCGGGTCGGTCGGGTCCGCCGCCGGTTCGGTCGGGTCCACCTCGGGGTCCGCCGTGGCATCAGTTCGCGCCCGGCGCTCGGGCGGCGGCTCGGGAAGCCACTCGCCCGTGTGGCGCTCGCGCCGTACCCGGGCCGAGCCGAGCAGGTTGAGGCAGATCCGGCTGGTCACCGTGGTCAGCCAGCCGGCGGACGAGACGATCGCCTCCCGCTCCCGCCGGGGCAGCGCGTACCAGCGGGCGTACGTCTCCCGCACCGCCTCCTCGGCGTCGGCCGGTGAGCCGAGCAACCGGTAGGCCAAGTCGGTCAGCCGGCGCCGCTCACCCATGATCGCGCCCGGGCCCGACTCGGTCGTGGTGCCGCCCTCTGCTTCCCGCACCGCGTCCCCTCCCCTTCGACTCGACTGCTCTCCCGCCCCCTCTCCTATGACAGCGCGACGGGCCGGGATGTGACGCCGAGTTTCAGGAGCAGTGGGACTTCTTCGTCAAGAGCACCCACCCAGGGACGATCCTCATCGACGGCGACACCGCGACGGGCCGCGCCCACATGCCTGGAGTCCGGGGCGCGCCGTGGCGGCGTACGGCCGGCCGGCCGTACGCCGTGAACCAGCTCCTGGTGCTCAGCCCCCCGGGCCGGTCGGCCCGGGGGACCGGCCTGTTGCTGCGCGAGGCCGTCGGCTTCCGAGCCCGCGGAATCCCCCCGTATTCCCTGCTGCTATGATTTGCCGCGAGGCGAAGGCAGTGCTTTCGAGCAATTGCCCGGCCCGATCATTTCGGTGGTCATAGCGAGAGGGAAACGCCCGGCTCCATTCCGAACCCGGAAGCTAAGCCTTTCAGCGCCGATGGTACTGCAGGGGGGACCCTGTGGGAGAGTAGGACGCCGCCGAATTCTTCTTACGGCCCCTGCCGTGTCCGACAGTGACACGGCAGGGGCTTTTTCCATTTCCCCACCATTTCCCTGCCATTTCGCCTTCCCGCGGTTCCCGCGTCGCGGCGCACCCTCCGGCACGTCCGAAATGTGAGACACGGAGTCCCGGAAGAGCCGGTTTGCGGGCATCTGACAGGATGGCGGACATCGAAACGGACTTGCGTCTCGCTACCTGAGACTGCAATATCATGCTATGGACAACACTAGCGGCGTCGGCGTTCTCGACAAGGCCGCTCTGGTGCTCAGCGCACTGGAGTCGGGCCCCGCCACGCTGGCGGGGCTGGTCGCCGCCACCGGTCTGGCGCGCCCCACCGCCCACAGACTCGCCGTCGCACTCGAACACCACCGCCTGGTCACCCGCGACATGCAGGGCCGCTTCATCCTCGGCCCCCGCCTGTCCGAGCTCTCCGCCGCCGCCGGCGAGGACCGACTGCTCGCCACCGCGGGCCCCGTCCTCACCCATCTGCGCGACGTCACCGGGGAAAGCGCGCAGCTCTACCGCCGCCAGGGCGAGATGCGCATCTGCGTCGCCGCCGCCGAACGACTCTCCGGCCTGCGCGACACCGTCCCCGTCGGCAGCACCCTGCCGATGAAGGCCGGCTCCGCCGCCCAGGTCCTGCTCGCCTGGGAGGAGCCCGAGCGCCTCCACCGGGGCCTCCAGGGCGCCCGCTTCACCGCCACCGCGCTCAGCGGCGTCCGCCGGCGCGGCTGGGCCCAGTCCATCGGGGAGCGGGAACCGGGCGTCGCGTCCGTCTCCGCCCCCGTCCGCGGGCCCTCCAACCGCGTGGTGGCCGCCGTCTCCGTCTCCGGCCCCATCGAGCGCCTGACCCGCCACCCGGGCCGGCTGCACGCCCAGGCCATCATCGAGGCCGCCAACCGGCTCACCGAGGCGCTGCGCCGCAGCTGACGGGATCCGGGCCCGCGGGCACGAACGGAATCGGGCCGCGCCCGAGGAGAGTCCTCCTCGGGCGCGGCCCGTTCCGCGTTCCGGTGTCGCTCCGCGTTCCGGTGTCGTCCCGCCGGAGCGGCCACGGCCCGGGACTACGGTTCGAGGCGGTGCGGCCCCCGGAACAGGAAGGTCGCCTCCCGGATCGACGGCAGGCCGAGGGCGAGCATGAGCAGCCGGCCCAGCCCCAGACCGAGCCCGCCGTGCGGCGGGGTGCCGTAGCGGAAGCAGTCGAGGTACCCGGAGAGCGGCCCGGTGTCCATGCCCTTCTCCCGGGCCTGGGCGACGAGGCGGTCGTACCGGTGCTCGCGCTGGGCGCCGGTGGTGATCTCCACGCCCTTCCACAGCAGGTCGAAGGACTCGGTGACGGTCGGGTCGTCCTCCGGCCGCAGGTGGTAGAACGGCCGGACGCCGGCCGGGAAGCGGGTGACGAAGACGAACTCGTGCCCGGTCTCCTCGGCGATCAGGGCGCACAGCGCGCGCTCGCCGTCGGGGTCGAGGTCGTCCTTGACGCCCTCCGGGTCCCAGCCGGCGGCGCGGAGCCGCGCGAGCGCGTCGGCCATCGTGATCCGGGGGAACGGCCGCTCGGGAACGGTGACCGGGGTGCCGAAGTGCTCGGCGATCGCCGCGCCGTGGCGCTCGGCCACCGCCGCGAGGACGCGCCGCAGCATCCGCTCCTCGAAGGCCATCACGTCCTCGACCCCGTCGATCCAGGCGATCTCGACGTCGACCCCGGTGAACTCGGTGGCATGCCGGGAGGTGAAGGACGGCTCGGCGCGGAACACCGGCCCGATCTCGAAGACCTTGTCGATGCCGCCCGCGATGGCCATCTGCTTGTAGAACTGCGGGGACTGGGCGAGGTAGGCGGTGCGGCCGAAGTAGCCGACCTCGAACACCTCGGCGCCCGACTCGGAGGCCGTCCCCATCAGCTTCGGCGTGTGCAGCTCGGTGAAGCCCTCCTCCGCCGCCACCTCGCGCATCGCCCGTTCGACGGTCGTCTGGACGTCGAAGACCAGGTGCTGGGACGGGCGCCGGATGTCGAGGAAGCGCCAGTCCAGGCGCTGGTCGATGCCGGTCTTCCCGTCGATCGGCAGCTTCGGCTCGGCCGGCGCGACGATCTCCACCCGGGACGGGACGATCTCCAGCCCACCGAGCTTGACCTGCGGGTCGGCGACGACCCGCCCGGTGATCTTCACGGCGGACTCGACCGTCACGCCCTCGAAGGCGGCCTCGATGGCGTCGCCCTCCCCACCGCGGAGGTGGGTGACCTGCACGAGACCGGTGTGGTCCCGGACCAGCACGAACTGGATGCGCCGCTGGAGCCGGAGCGTGTTCACCCACCCGTAGACGGTGACCGTCTCTCCGAGGTGTGCGGGCAGCTCCGCGACGAGGGTGCGCGTCATGACAGGGAACTCCCTGGGGTGCGGGCGCGTTGGTCGCGCCACGTCGACGGGCGGTAAACGGCCGCCCTGGGCGCGTTCACCGTAGAGGATCAAGCCCGTGGGAGTCGCCCGGTTTTTCCGGGTGCGGTCCGGAAAACGACGAGGCCGGCCGGCCCGGTGCGGCGGGGCGGCCGGCCTGCCGATAAAGCCGATTACCTGACGACCGCGGCGAATTCCTCGAAGGTGATCTGGCCGTCGCCGTTGTCGTCCGCGAACTTGAAGAGCGCCTCGGCGTTGGCGTCGCTCACCTTGGGGTTCTCCTGGAGGTGGGCCTTGAGCTCCGCGGCGCTGATGTAACCGTCGCCGTCGGTGTCGATCTCGTCGAACTGGGACTTCTTGCTGGCGTCGCTGCTCACGGGGATTCCTTTGCTGGGAGGTTCTTCCGTCGTTCGGGAGCATAGAGCACAAACCCGCGAGTTTCGCGGCGATCAATTTCCTACTATTTAATTACCGCAATTTCGCCGCTGTCCCGATTCGGCGCGATCTCCGGATCGCCGTCGGCCGCCGGCCGTCCGCCACACGCCGACGCCCGGTCCGCCGGCGCACCGGCACGGTGGCACGCGGCACGGCGGGCGGCACGCCGCGCCTGGGCAGCCCGCCGCACCCGTGGGCGAGCCGGGCGCAACCTTTCGGCCCCCTCACCGCATCCAAGTGAGGGGGCCGCGGGAGGGGAGGCCCGCCGGACGGGGGGCGAGCCGCATCGGCACCGATCGCCGAATTCCCCTACAGCCCGCCAGTACGTATACGACTTGACATTTCGGAGCCAAGCTCCGGCGCCTGTTGCAGAGCCGTGACAACCCCACCGGAAAAATCGTTCGACCAGCGACTTCCACGGGTTAGCATTCCGGAATGGATTCGAATCTCCCCCCGATATGGAGTTCCTCCGAGGACGCGGAGCTCCGACCGCCCCGCAAGTCGCCGCTCCGGCTGGCCCGCCTCGGTGCGACCTTCCTCGGGGTGAGCGTCGTGTCCGGCGTGCTGCTCGCGGGTCTCGCCCTGCCCGTCGCCGGCGGCATCGGGCTGACCGCCAAGGACACGGCGGAGGGGTTCGAGGACGTTCCCGACGACTTCAAGACCCCGCCGCTCACCCAGGCCACCCAGATCTTCGACGCCAAGGGCGGACTGATCGCCAAGGTCTACGAGCGCGACCGCACCGTCATCACCGCCGACCAGATGTCGCCGTTCATGCGGCACGCCCAGGTCGACATCGAGGACGCCCGCTTCTACGAGCACGGCGCCGTCGACCTCAAGGGCGTCCTCCGCGCGCTCAGCAAGAACGCGGAGAGCGGCACCACCTCCCAGGGCGCGTCGACCCTCACCCAGCAGTACGTGAAGAACGTCAACGTCGAGCAGGCGGGCGACAACCGCGACGCCGTCCTGGAGGCCCAGCGCAAGACCCTGGGCCGCAAGATCCAGGAACTCAAGGTCGCCATCAAGCTGGAGGAGGAGCTGCCGAAGGACCAGATCCTCACCAACTACCTCAACATCACGTACTACGGGAACGGCGCCTACGGCGTGGAGGCCGCCTCCCAGCGCTACTTCGGCAAGAGCAACAAGGACCTGACCGTCGCCGAGGCGGCGATGCTCGCCGGGCTGGTGCAGAACCCGTCCCAGTACGACCCGAAGCTGCACCCGCAGGCCGCGCAGAACCGCCGCGACGTGGTGATCGGCAAGATGCTGGAGAACAAGCACATCACCCCCGAGCAGGCGCAGGAGGCGAAGGCCGCCCCGCTGGGCCTCAACTTCAAGGAGCCGCAGAACGGCTGCATCACCGCGCAGGCCGGGATGGGCTTCTTCTGCGACTACGTGCGCCATGTCGTCAAGCAGGACCCGGTCTTCGGCAAGAGCGCCGAGGAGCGCAAGAAGTTCTGGAACCAGGGCGGACTGAACATCTACACCACGCTGGACCCGGACAAGCAGGCCGCCGCCCAGAACGCGGTGAGCTCCAACGTCCGGGTGACGGACAGCGTCTCCGCCGCCGCCTCCATGGTCGAGCCCGGCACCGGCAAGATCCTCGCCATGGCCCAGACCCGCCCGTACGGGCTGCAGGAGGAGAAGAACCAGACCGTCGTCAACCTCAACGTCGACGCGGCGATGGGCGGCGGCAACGGCTTCCAGCCCGGCTCCACCTTCAAGCCGGTCGTCGCGGCCGCGGCGCTGGAGGCGGGCCTGCCCGCGACCCAGGAGTACTCGTCCCCGAACAAGCTCGAGTACCCGACGATGAAGACCTGCGAGGGCACCTGGAAGAACGACGCCCGCCCCAAGACGGTGGTGCCCAACGAGTCCGCGAGCGAGAAGGGCCCGTACCAGCTGAAGCAGGCGATGGCCCTCTCGGTCAACACCTACTTCGTGCAGATGGAGCAGGAGATCGGCCTCTGCGCGGTCAAGCAGATGGCCAACAAGCTCGGCATCACCACCAAGGCCAGCGGCAAGCCCCTGGAGGAGGTCCCCGCGATGGCCCTCGGGGTGGAGGAGATGAGCCCGCTGACCATGGCCGGGGTCTACGCGACCTTCGCCGCCCAGGGCACCCACTGCGACCCGGTCGCGATCAACAAGATCACCACCGTGGACGGCAAGGAGGTCCCCGTCCCCGCCGGCCACTGCGAGAAGGCGTTCTCCGAGTCGACGGCACGGGCCCTGAACACCGTCCTGAACGGCGTGACCGAGAACAACGGCACCGGCGCGGCCCTCAGCCTGGAGGACAACCGGCAGATCGCGGGCAAGACCGGCACCTCGGACCGCAAGCGGGCCGCCTGGTTCAACGGCTACACCCCGCAGCTCGCCACCGCCGTCTGGATCGGCGGCCCCAAGGGCGGCGTCGAGATGCGCAACATCACCATCAACGGGAAGTACCGCGCCGAGGTGTTCGGCGCCGACGGCCCCGGCCCGATCTGGCGGGACGCCATGAACCAGGCCCTGCGCGGCACCCCCAAGCAGACCCTGCCGATGGCCGACATCCCCGACCCGGCGCCGCCGAAGGCCGACCCGAGCACCACCCCGCCCGGCGCCCCCACCAACACCGGCCCGGCCACCAACACCGGCCCGGCCACCACCACGGGCCCGGCGACCACCCCCACCCAGCCCGACCAGCAGCAGCCCTGACCGCGTACCGCCTCGCGGTCTCCCGCCCCGCCGAGCCGGCAGCTCGGCGGGGCGAGGTGTTTCAGGGCCCGGGTGCGGAGGACCCGCGCAGGAAGTCGGACGGGCCGACTTCCTGCTCCGTCAGATCCGTCAGAGGGGCCGGCGGAGGAGAGTGCCGTCCGGTGCCTCGTAGCCCACGAACTGGCCCTCCGGCCCGGCCTCGACGGTGAACCACTCCCGGCGCGGGCGATTCAGGTCGAGCCAGGTGCGGTGGGCGGCCTCGACCGTCCGCCAGAGGTCACGGGGGCCGTCGAGGGCGACGGTGCGGCCCTGCGCGTGGGCGGTCGAGCCGTCCGCGGTGTCCCGGAGGGCACGACCGTCGCGCACGACGGTGGGGGCGAGGTGGAGGTCGGCCCAGAACGCGAACCCCGGGTCGTCCAGCGCGCGGGCGTCGATCTCCGTGGCCCGGCCGCCGGCATGGGTCGCAGCCGCCTCCCACCCGGTGTCCGGTTCGCCGCGCAACGGCATGAAGGCCGCCGGACGGTGCAGGAAGCGCCCGACCGCGCGCCCGTCCGGCAGCTTGGTGAGCCTGGCCACCGCACCGCGGAGCGGAGCGACGACCAGGCCGCCGGGCGCGCACTGGTCGAGCCACGCCTCGGGGATGCGGCGCACGCCGCAGGTGGCGATGACCCGGTCGTACGGCGCGCCGTCCGGGTGACCCCCCGCCCCATCGGCCCGGACCACGACGGGCTCGAAGCCGGCCCCGCCCAACCGGGCACGGGCCGTGGCCACCAGGTGCTCGGTGCGGTCGACGGTCGTGACGTACTGGGCTCCCGCGAGGTGGCAGAGCAGGGCGGCGTTGTAGCCCGTGCCCGTGCCGATCTCCAACACCCGGTCCCCGGGCCGGACATCCAGCGCGTCGAGCATGTCGGCCATCAGGCTCGGCAGTGTGGAGGAGGACGTCGCCACCCCGCGCACGCCGCCCGGGTCGGCGTCCTCCGCGTGCACGCCGTCGACCTCGGTGACCAGCACCCGGTCCGAGTACACCTCCCGCAGCCACCCGTCTCCGGCCCGGCAAAGACGTGGACGCCGTGCTGCTCCCGGTAGAACACCGGCACGAACGGATGCCGCGGCACATTGAGGAACGCCTCGACCACCCGCGAGGAGAGCGTCGAGCTCACCCTCTCGATCTCCGAGGCCAAGTCCATTCGGGCCCCCAGGAGTTGCTCGTCGTCGTAGTCCGGAATCGTCATGCCTGGGCGGGACCTTCCAGGTAGTCGCAGATGGCGGCGGTGATGGGCAGACCGGTCGCCTGCTCGATGAACCCGTACTGCCCATTCGGATTCACCTCGAGGAACGTCCACTCGCCCGAGGGGGATACGACGAAGTCGAAGGCACCGTAAGGCAGTCCGAGCCTTCCCAGCATGCGACGGATCGCGCTCGCCACGGCTGCGGGAGGTTCGCAGACCCGGTAGGTCAGGCTGTCGTAGTCGCTACGCCAATCGACCTCCGCTGCCGCCGAGTTCGCGTGGATCTCAGCGGCGAAGAGCTGCCCGCCCACAGCTGTGAGCCGCACTTCATGGGCCTTGGGCACCCATTCCTGGAACAGGTGCGCCGTCGTGCGGATCGAGGGATCATCGATCCCGCCTCGATCCGGCACGGTCGCGTACACAGCGACGGACTGACCGTCGATGGTCCCGCGGATCGGGGTGAAGGGCTTGTAGACCACCGGAGTCCCGATGCCGTCCGCGAACTCCCGTGCGGCTTCAGGCATGTTGGTGATCAGTGTTCGCGGGACCCGGAGCCCGCACTCGGCCGCCACCCGGAGCTGGAACGGCTTGTACTCGGCGTCGGCCGCGCGGCCCGGCGGCGGCAGCCACCGGCAGGACAGCGCCGACAGCAGGCCGCCGAACCCGCGCCGCGCCTCGGCGGAGGCCACGCTGCGAGCCTCCGCCGACATCTCGGCGGGGAACTCCGGTGCGCTCGGGCGACGGTAGTAGACCGACCGCACGGCCGAGAGGTCGAGCGTTCGCCGTTCGGTGGCGAGCGTCCCGGCCCAGCCGGAGGCCCCGTCGAGGCCGGCCGCCAGGGCCAGCCTCGACGGGAACCACGCCGTGTCCGCCCGGAAGACGGGGGTTCCGCGCCGGTTCAGTTCCTCGATCGGTCTCTCCACCCCGTCAACCGGTCGCGAGCATCACCGCCCCAGAGTGCGTACTCCTCGAACGTTCGGAACTCCTTCAGATAATCCTCGATTTCCTGCCGCTCGCGAAACGCAAGCACGCCTGTCACGAATTCGACAGTGGCCAGGAAGGAGTCATAGATGGTGAACACGTTCAGTGGCCCCCGCGGCATGTGCCCTACCATCGGGATGACACCGAGCCGAACCCTCGGCAGGCGGGACACCGAAGCCAGGTGATCAAGTTGCCTCGCCATGGCCGGCGCAGGAATCAGCGGCCAGAGACAGGCCTGCTCGGTCAGGAGGAAGGTGAAGCGCTTGGTGGTGTCATGAAGAACGGCCTGTCGCTCCAACTTCTTGCCGATGACCTTCGAATGGTCGCCGGGAAACGCAGCAAGGCTGGCCGCGATGTACTCAGGCGTCGCAATCAGCCCAGTGACCATGGTCGGCAGGAAGTACCGGAACTCGGTCGCATCCCGCTCAATCGCCGCCAGCTCCTCCTGCTTCTCGTTCATGCCGCTTTGGCTTCGGCTCCTTGCCCCCTGCTCCGCATTCACGATGCGCTCACCCCTGCCTGCCCTTCATTCAAGTACTCGTCTCGAATGGCTTCGATCATTCGGCGCATCTCGTCGCCGGCCATGGCCGTAGCCGCGAATCCGTCGAACTTGCGGACGTACGACTCGACATCCCGAGGATCGGTGACCGTCACCTCGGCGTGCACGGTCTCGACCGTCACCATGCGGTCGTCCCGGATGACGAAGGAGTGCGCCGGCACATCGGACTGTGGTGAGGCCAGCGGAACGATCCGGATGTCGACGTGGGAGAGGCGCGACGCGGAGAGGATCCGGTCCAGCTGCCCCGCCATCATCGCGGGCGGCACCAGACGCCACCGGAGAACGGGTTCGGTGAGGACGAACCGCATGGTCTTCGTAGCGTCGTAGAGGGACTGCTGTCTGACCAGCCTCGCAGCTACTGCCCGCGCGAGCGATTCCTCGCCGAGCTCCTTTCGCCCGAAGACCGCACGCACGTACTCCGGCGTCTGTAGGAGGCCCGGGACGAGGGACGGTTGGAACACACGGAGAAGCCTGGTCGAGTCGTCCAGTGCTTTGATCTGCTGCTGCTTGCGGTGGTACCCGAGACGCCGGACCAACCGCCAGGCGGTCGCCTCCGTGGCCTGTGCCCGCGCCGCAGCCATGTACTCGGACTTGACCTCGTCGGACACACCTATGGCGGTGAGGATGCGGTCCACGTCCACGACGGTGGGCGTGACCTTCCCGGTCTCGATCTTGCTCAGCTTGCTTGGAGACATGACGGCGCTGCGGGCCACGGCCTTGGCCTCCTTGCCGGAGGCCTGACGCAGTTCCCGCAGCGCCGGTCCGAGCTGCGTCCTGTTCACTGGCTGTGTTCGGCCCACCAATCGGAGAATGGCACCGAGTGGGCCATCACGGTGTCCCGGTACGCCTTGAACTCAACGGCCCGGCTGCCTGTGCGGAAGTCGACACCGAGGTACTTGCCCTCGTCGTATCTCATCGAGGCGGCAGTCTCGTCGTCGAAGAGCCAGAAATCCCGGGCTTCGGGAACGGGGTTCTCCCGGTCGGTGATGTCGAGGATGAAGAACTCCTCACCCACCGTCATGTTGCGGTGGTATCCCCAGGCAAGCTCGAAGCGGAGGTAGTCCGTGAGCGGCCGCGAAAGGATGTGCACCCGGTACATGCGCTTGCCTGCCTGGGTGGCATCGGCCACTGTCCTGACCCACCCGGCGTTCTTGTAGTCATCCGGCTGTTCCTCACCTGCTAGGAAGGCTCGATATGCGTCGACTCCGCCGGACAGGCTGTAGTCGTCGAGTGTTTCGAGTCGGAACGCCTCACGTTCGAAGACCGAGAACCAATCCCCGAGAGTCCTAGATGAGGTTGTCACGGACGGCCTTTCGAATGAGTTCGGCTGGAACCTCGACCAGCATCTCGTGTGCCGGGATCTGGAGACCGTGTTCGGTCACGAGCTCGCCCTGAACGGCGACGGTGCCCCGATCCGTCAGGTACAGCGTCGGGCACTCGCCCTCGTCGCAGGAACCTACAAGCCGTGTCAGCTTCACAGTTGCCTCTTCGCTCGTCGGGTTTCCGAACGATGCTCTCGGAGTTGCTCCGAGAGAGGCAAGGGGTTCACGTTGCCGGTACTGGAAACCGGGTTGGTCTCGAACATCTGCCGCAAACCATGCAGGAGTTGTCGGCCGCCGGCCCACTCAGGTCGTGGAGAGCAACCCCCGGGAGCGGTGCGAGGGGCAGATTCACGTGATGATGAGGCCAATACAAGGGGCGGGTAT